>JAHDIM010000152.1 GCA_020630805.1 Anaerolineales bacterium | reverse complement strand
CTGAGCTACCTCGGCTAACCAGCTGTGTAGCAACCGACCCATATTGTATGCAACTGAAAATCGATTGTCAAGAAATTGGGGGTATCAATTTTTCACTAGTACATCCGACAAGTCGCATGTCCAAAGGCAATGATTTTTCCAGTCGGCGCATATACCGTCGCTTCTAAAAAAATTTGATTTTTGGTCTGATGTGTCACCTTCCCGAAGACTTCAACGTAATCATATTCGGGGAGGGCGGGACGCAAAAAGGTTGTATTAAATTGCGTGGTCGTACTTGGTGGCGCAACCACATAGCTTAGTGGCCCAATTGTGTTGTCCATCATGGTGACTAAGTTGCCGCCTTGGATCAACCCTGCTGGATTATGTAATCGTTCCTGATTGGGAAACCGGACGCGCAGCGTTTTTGCCTCTAAATCTAACGCAAGAACTTCACCGTCAAAATCGATAAAGCAGGGCGGTGGCCATTGCAATTTACGACCATTGAATTCGAAATTTACTAATGCGTCTGGTAAGTCAAAAGGGAAGTTCATATCTGTCTAGAATGCACAATTGGACGGTTGCGGCGCAGCTTCTTCTACTTCTGGTGCAAAACCGTCATAATCGTCTGTGGTTTGGAAGCCGGCTTGGACACTGCCTATCATCACTTGACCATAGCCTCCGGTATTCAGATGTGCTCTAACGATCACCATTTCATTTTCTGTGACTGGCACTGGTCCCCCAGAGCGTGTAAACGGTTGCTCATCGACGTGACTGTGCGCCAGAATCCGTCGATAGCGCAAGTTGCCGTCTAAATCCACAACTTCCCACCAGTCTGCATAGTGCTCACAGCCTGTCTCTTTGCTGTCAATGGTGACGCTAAATGTGGCTGAATTCTGGCTATCGCTCTGAGTTGAAACGGTAATCACATCGGCGCTGTATGTCGCCATAGAAATTATATCTTCGGCCGAGGGCGGCGCTGGCTCAGTTGCACTACAGCCCATCAAAAAGAGTATAGCCATGCTAAATAAGATGTAGTGTTTGCTCATGATAGTGTGCGTTTGTATTCTGCAAGTGCAGCAATAAGTTTTTGGTTGTCTTGTGGTAGCCGCGTTGCTACTCGGATGTAGCTTGGGAGCCCAAAAGAGGCGCAGTCGCGGACTTGAAGTTTGCGTGCCATGAGAAAGCTGCGACATGCGGAGGCGTCTGACACGTTGACTAAGAAGTAGTTTGTGTTGCTGGAAACCACATCCCAGCCTTGCTGTCGTAACGCTGTCATGAGCGTTGTTTTGTACGCTTGTAATGTTTCTAACTGCGCGGCAATGGGCTTCCAATGTTGCAGTGCCATAACGCCTAAGGTTTGGGCAATGCTGTTGACACTCCAAGGTGTTCTGGCCAGTGAAAGCGCTTGAATAATTTCTGAATGTCCCAGTCCATAGCCAAGCCGAATGCCCGCAATTGCAACATCCTTGGTCATGGAGCACATTGCGAGTATATTGCGACAGTCTACGCGTGTGAAGCGGTCAAGTTTAGGCACAAAGTTCGCGTATGCTTCATCAATGACGAAGAGCGTATGCGGGTGTGCTTGCGCCAGTTTCAAGAGCGCTCCATGCGGAATGACCTGTCCGGTTGGATTATTTGGATTACAGATGAAGCAAATTTTGGTGCGTGTCGCGACGAGCGCATTATGCATATCGTTCAGATCAAAGCCAAAGTTAGTTGCACGGTCTGCTGTGAGCATATTGACGGTTGCGCCTTGGAGCCGACATGCACGCGCATATTCCCCAAACGTTGGTCCACAAACCAACACGGTATCGGCGGATGTCAGATACACCGCAGCGATGAGCGCAATTAATTCAGCTGTTCCGTTTGTGATAATCAATTGTTCAGGTTCGATCACCTGTCCATCAGTGCTTCGGTGCTGTGCCAATGCGTCGCGGAGTGCCAAACAGTCTCGGTCTGGATACCGACTAATGTCAATGTCTGCTATAGCGTGTTGCAGCGCGGGGAATGTCCCAAACGGATTGGAGTTGACGCTAAAGTCTAATACCTCGCTAGGCTGCCAACCGAGAGCGGAAAGCTCTGCGAAATTTGGAGCGCCATGCTGATCGTAAGGTGTGTTAAGTACGGCAGGACGAGGTGGAATTTGATGAGACACGTTTCTATTTTATCGCGGGACGCTGCTAGGCTTGAACGCTGAGAATCAAAAAACGCCGCAGGTTCGCGGCGTTTTAGTTATTGTTTGTTGTTTGAAAGCGCTAGCCTGAGAACAAGATCGTCACAACCCAGTGGCCTGTGGTGCTGTCGTAAGCAGTCCCAATCCCAACTTGAGTGAACTGACCGGCTTCAATATTTGCTTTGTGTGCTGGGCTGTTCATCCACGCTGGAAACAGTTGATCATCAATCTGATTGTATTGCGCAGTGGTTCGGCCAAGGTTTTCTCCAAAATAGGAGTAAAACCCGTTGTTGCGGGCCAGAGGCAAAATAATCAATTGCCCGTTTGTTGGATCATAATGACTGAAATAGTGGCGGTTCACCATGTCTTGCGACCGAATGAGTGCCAAGTTGTTCAGTTGTGGGTTCACAGTCAATGGCGGCAACCCAAGTGTGGCGCGCTGCCCATTCATTGCGATTAAGATGTTTGTTTGTGGATCTGTCTCTTGAGCGAAGCTTGCTTGTGCTACGCTGAATGCCCCAAAGGCACCCAAAAGGAGGGCAATTAGGCCCATATACCATCTAAGTCTCATACCAATATTCCCGATTACTTTCTGTGCGTTCATACCATTACTACAACTAATTACACTAATAATATAACCAAATACAAACCTTCAAACATTTAGATAATATCGAGGATAAATTAAGGTTGTAGGCCAGCTGTCAGTGCGTAGTGTGACATGCGGCGTAATTCAGAGGTGGAGAATCAAAAAAGACAGCCGAAGCTGCCTTTTTTGAGTTGAATGAGGTAACGGAAACGTTAGTTCAGGCGTCTGTTGAACTTGCGATGCAAGAACAGACTTACGCCTGTGCCAACGGTAACCACAAAGAGTAGGGCCCACCATTGCACGAAAGCAAAGGAGTCATGGCCGGTTTCAGGAATACGAAGCGCTGCAACTGTGGTGCGTACTTCGTTAGATGTCGCGCCACCGGCGCTACTAGAGAGCGTTGCGGTGTTGCGGATAATTGTTCCAGTTGGAACATCATCTTTGATCTTCGCGCGGACTGTAACGACAAAGCGTTCATTTGCATTGACGGTGCCGCCATTGACGGTCAGCGTATGGCTAGCAGCGTCGTAGCTAACGGTACCGCGGGATGATGTCGCGCTAATATATTCAGTTTCAGGTGCCAAACGGTCTTGCACGACAACGTCTGTAATTGCTGCTGAATTCTGATTAGTAAAGCTAATTTCGTAGACCAACTCAGTGCCAGCTTGTTCGGCGTTTACGCTAGAGCCAACGCCACCGCCGCTAATGACACGCTTATTGAGCGTTGGGGCACTCAGGTTGACACCTGCCACCTGTGGCGCCAATGTTGGTGTCGCCGTAGGAACAGGCGTTGCTGTTGGTGTTGGCGTTTCTTCAATTGTGATACCAGCGTCAACGTCAGAGATTGAGTCGCCAGAGCGAAGTTCAATTCCAACGCGACCACGGTTGTCAAAATCACTGTCAATGGTGTCGTCACCACCTTGGTTCGCGGGGCTAAATGCTTCACGATCTGGCAAGTTGCGCGCGACTTCGACTTGGTAGTTCCCTGGGCGCAGATTTTCGAAGCTGTAGTTACCAGCGCCATCTGTGCGGGTTGAGGCAATGATATTGCCTTCACTGTCTAGCAAGCGGACTTCATAGTTACCAAGAACTGTGTCGTCACCTCGGAAGATCCCATCACGATCAGCATCACGGAAGACGTTGCCATCAAATCGGGCAGGGCGGTAGAAGCCACTGTCTACGTTGCCAATTACTTCTCCGGAGCCAAGCGAAACAGCGTCCGTTTGCCCGTTTGTTGGATCAACATCACTATCTGTGTCATCACTGCCACGGTCTTTCAATGTGAAGGTATATCCGTCGCGTGTTTCAAAGCGGACAAAGTACTCACCAGGAATTAGCCCCGTGAACTCATAGTTGCCATTTTGGTCCGTTGTGGTGCTTTCCACAATAGACCCGTCTGGGCGTACAAGTCGGACCACAATGTCACCAAGGGTAGGCTCACCGGTGTCACGGATGCCGTCTGCATCGCGGTCATCAAAAGCAACCCCGCGGATGGTGCTTGGGCGAATGAGCCCTGCATCTACATCATCTACGCCTTGCCCTGAGTTGACGCTGAATTGTTCAGTCACGCCCGTTTCTGGATCAGGATCGCTGTCGCGTGTGTCGTCATTTCCAGCGTTACGGATGGTGAATTCCAGTCCGTCTGGCGTGCGGAAGCGGACAAAGTATTCACCAGGTGCCACATCAGAGAAGGCGTAGCGTCCGGTTTCATCGGTGGTTGTCGTTGCGACAATGTCACCATCTTCATCGAGCAGTTCTACGGTTGCGTTGCCGATGGGGTCTTCATTCAAATCGCGCACACCGTTGCCGTTGGCATCGTCAAAGACGCGTCCATTGATACTGGCGTCGCGCACAAGACCGGCGTCTAGATCATCATCAATTTCGCCATCTCGCAAAGCAATGTTGTTGATCTTTCCTGTGTCTGGGTCTACATCGCTGTCAAGTTTGTCGTTGTCACCTTGGTCTGGTGCGACAAAGGTGAAGCCACTTGGTGCGGTGAACTTCAGCATGTAGGTGCCACCCACCAAACCATCAAAGAAATAGCGACCGGTGTTGTCAGTGCTGGTCTGTGCGACCATGTCACCGTCTTCGTCTAGTAGCATGACTGTGACATCATCCACACCAGGTTCGTCATCGTCTTGGATGCCGTCGCCATCAACGTCTTCCCAGACATAATCCCCAATTGCGGTTGGTGGAATATCGACAACGGCTGTGTCAGTATCGGTAACAGGATCACCTAAGACGGTCCCGCTATTGGTTGTGGGTGTCCCCGTCAGCGTTGCTGAGTTGGTAATGCGACTATCGTTATTGTCGTTATCCCCTGTCAACCAGCCTGCTTCAAGCGGTGTTTGCAACGCATAGGTGACAGATGCACCTGGGGCAAGCGGCACATCTTCTAAGACCTCAGTTGAGATATCAACGTCGAGATCTAGCAAGGCGTCTTCGAAGCTCACATTGGTGAAGTAGGTGTTGCCAGTATTGCTGATGCGGAAACAGTAAGTCACTGTCTCGCCAACTTGGGCAGTCAAAGTGTTTTCGCCTGGACAGTTGCTGACATCGCCTTCTCCGGCGCGCACTGTCTTTTCAATAGAAAGCTCTGGGCTGTCAAAGATAACCCCAGCGCCAATTGTGGCAGTGTCGTTATCAGGATCAACAGTCACTTGGGAGCTGGTGCCATCGTCTGGATTGACATCACTATCGACATCGTCGTCATCGCCTTGGTCTTGTGGACTAAAGCGTGAGTCTGTTGGTCCTTCTACCCGAATGGAGTAGTCGCCAGCCGGTAGGTTATCAAAGATGAAGTAGCCAGTGTTGTCAGTTGTGGTGGTGTCAACAACGTCACCTTCGTCATCCAAAAGTGAGACGAGAATGTCTTCTAGGCCTTCTTCGCCTTCATCACGAATGCCGTCTGCGTCACGGTCATTGAACACAAACCCGTCAATCGTGACAGACTGGTCAACTTCTACGACAGCGCTGTCATCATCATCAACAGGATCATCATCGGTTGGGTTACCGTCTGGGTCAGAAACTTGGCCGGTAACAGATGCAACATTTGTGATGTTGCTATCGTTATTGTCGTTGTCTGCGGTTAGCAGGGCTTCCGTTAGCGTCACGGTTTGGGCATAGCTTACGGTGCCAGTTGGGGCCAGTGCTGCGCCGTCAAGACCGGCTTCGGTGATGTCCATGTCGATGTCGAGCAAGTCATCGACCAATTGCAGATCGGTTAGATACGTGTTGCCTGTGTTTTGGATCACGAAACAGAACGTTACGGTATCGCCAACGCGGGCAATCAGATCATCATCACCTGGACAGGCATCAGAGGTTTCTGAGCCAGCCAAGATGGTCTTTGTAATATCGATGGCGGGCGCTTGGGAAAAGATCCCAGCGTCAACATCTGTATTGTCTTCGCCTTCCGTCAAGACGATGTCCCCTGTGACGCCAGTGAGCGGATCAACGTCACTATCGATCGTATCATCCGCGCCTTGGTCTTGTGGGCTGAAGAAGTTTCCTTCTGGAAGACTAAAGCGTACCTGATATGTACCCGGCGCTAAGTCCGTGAATTCGTATTTCCCAAGGTCACTGGTTGTGGTTTCTGCCACAACTTCACCGTCTTCATCTAAAAGTTCGACGGTAATGTTGGCAACGCCCGGTTCGCCATCATCCATGATCCCGTTTTCATTGAGATCAAGGAAGACTGTGTCACCTAGAGAAGCGCCAATTGAGTTCAAGCCAAAGTTGGCATCGTCAATCGCTTCGCCAGCTGTCAATGGAATGGTCGTTTCATTGTCTGCGGTGTCATCACGATCAAAAGCTGGGACGAGATTTTCTGGAATGGTGTCTTCATCAAGCCGGATTGTGTAATCACCCGGTGGCAAGTTTTCAAAGCCATAGTTGCCATCGGCGTCTGAGGTTGTGCTGTCGATGACGTTGTCATCTGCATCTACCAAGATCACACGTATGCCATCTAGTGGGGTGTCGCCTTCATCTAAGAGCGCGTCACGATTGATGTCTTCAACGACTGAGCCGCCAATAGCCCCCGTTTGACGATAGATCCCTGCGTCCCAAGTGAGGTCTTCTTCACCAGCGCTGAGCGGGATAATGGTTGTTTCACCCGTTTCTGGATTTGGATCACTATCGGTTTCGTCGCTTTCACCTTGGTTGGTGGCAGCAAAGCTTTCATACCCTTCTGGGAGAACGAAGCGTAGGCTATAGTCTCCAGCGCTGAGGCCGTCCCATAGATACATCCCGTTTTCGTCTGTGGTCATGGTGTCTAACAATTCACCGCTGCTACGATACAGTTCAACGGTAACACCAGCAACACCAGGCTCACCTTCGTCTTGAACACCATTGTTATTGCGATCTTCCCAAACGAAGTTCCCGAGAGAAGCAGGCAGACCGTCACCTAGAACACCTGCGTCCCATTTGAAGTCAGAGATACCTTCTTCTTCTAATGTAAAGATTTCTGTGCGACCAGTGTTTGGATCAGCATCGCTGTCACGTTCGTCGCTGTTTGGTTCGCCATCGGTTTGGTTTGGCTCGGTAAAGCCGTCAAACCCAGCTGGGAGTACAAATTCTAGGAAATAATCCCCTGGAACGAGTTCATCGAACGAGTAGAAGCCGTTTTCATTGGTTGTTGTTTCAGCAACGAGCGTGCCGTCTGGTTGGAAGATTTTGACTGTGGCGTTTACGACACCAACTTCAAAAGGATCTTGAATGCCATTGGCGTTGGTGTCGCGCCAGACGTAGTCCCCAATTGCACCAGGAATGACACCGAAGTAATTGCTGGTGTCTGAACCTGAGTAGTTGACATTATCATCGCCTGTTCCGGTCGCAGTCGCCACGTTTGAATATTGACCGCGCGTAGAGGTGCCAGACAAGGTACATTCAATCCCAACGTCTGCGTTGCTTTCGCCTGGTGCCAAGCTTGGAATTTGACACACGTTACCCTCTTGGTCATCCACAACGACAATGTCATTGATGGTGACGCCACCAGTGTTGCGAACGATGTAGTCCCATGTGACAGGTTGATCGACCGCGATCACCAAGCCTGGAATTTCGTCAGCGTCAACGCCGTTGGTTTGTTTTTCAATAGCCAAGAAGCCGGGAGCTGTCAGACAAGCTGATGCTTCTACATCCACTAAGCGTTCTGTAAATTCACCAATTAGAGTTGCAACTGCTGTTTCTTCATTAATTTGCCATAACACGTTGCGGTCTTCAAAGGCTTTCCCGGTGGTTCCATAAAGCTGACCATCGTTGAAGAAGCTGAGACCTTCCATGTCAGAAATTACTGTGCCAGAGTCAGCGCGAATAAAGCTGCCTACAGTCAATGTTTCACCATTGGTTTGGTCCACAATTGAAAGTTGGCTTGGGCCACCGTCACGATTTTGAATGGCATACATCACACCTGTGACAGGATCAATGGCAATGTCATCTACATCTGGATAACCGTTTTGCGGTTGGACTTCAACATAGTCTGCGCCATCAAATTGACCGGCAACCAAGGACCCGCTTCCTGGATCTAGGCGCACTAAGCGGTCAGCGCCGGGCACAACGCGCTCAACACCGTAGAGGCGGGCGGTTGTCACGTCCCATGACAAACTATCGATGTCGCGGAAGGTATACCCATCGCTGGCCGTCCCAACGTCACCTACAAATGTGAAGGCTCCGCTGTTTAGGTCTAGCGCACCAATCCGACCGGCATCTGCGGCGTACAGTGGGCTGGCGCCGTTGCGAAATGCGATGGCTTCAATATTGAAGGTTCCCGTATTTGGGAAGAACGTGGTGATTGAGTCTGTGTTCCCCGTAACGCGATTGAGAAACGCTAAGGTATCCTCAGCGTCACCGTCTTGAACTGGGTTGCCATCGTCATCGATGTAACCATCAGACACTGCAAAACACCGATTAGGGTTGACCGCGTTTGGATCAATGGGTTGCTTTGTAGGAGGGGGCTCGTCTTGCGTGTGCGGAGCGGCAAACGCAGTAAACGGCAAACTGGAGACAAGCACCATGACGATCAGCGCGGAAAAAATAAAACGTGATCGATGGGCTGGCTTCCTAAATTCCAATACTTGCGAAAAATTCATAAACATCTTCCCAAAACTTGTACCTATAAAAAGTCCAGAGTGTGCGCATTAGCAAATTGTTACGACAAGATGCTCACATCTGAATGACCAGTCCTTAACAGCGTTGACGTTGTACAGCGCAGCAAAAATTCAAATCCACCAAATCTATAAGCGCTATACGTTAGGCAAACGCATGCAGACTACATTTCTTGGATTGCAAACGTATATCTGCGCGTTGCACTGGTCTTTTTCATTCAATGTAATCAAACCAGATCGAGACCAATGTGTCGATAAATTAGCTGTAAGGATATTGTTTGCAGTTCGTTATAAAGTGTGACAAGCCCATTCTGAGCGGTTCTTTTTTGAGTGTTTCGGTTAATATTTAGGAAGAATGCCGGATTTACAAAGGAAAAAGCGGCATTTGCACTGAAAACAGACTACCAATGT
>JAHDIM010000151.1 GCA_020630805.1 Anaerolineales bacterium | reverse complement strand
TTAAAATAAAGAAATGAAATGTGCTTAGCTGGCATTAGAGTCTTAGTACAGGTAAGCGCACAAGGTTTGTAATCTACTCAAAGTAGACTCTTTCTAGATTTCTATCACTTGACTTCCTCAATACCTCCATAAAATATGGGTATGTTCGACTTCACAACAGAAATCCACACAATTACGACAACATCAAATTGCCAAGCTGTCGGCAATACTAATGACAGCACATTCAAAGCGCGTGTTGAGATCCAGACAGACGCACCAGACTATCTACGTTACGATGCAATTATGCGTGAGGTTTCACGACGCTTAGAGCCATATGCTGGTGCAATTGGCGAGGCAGATGCCATAGAAATAAATATTTACACGTGATGGAATTTAGCTGATTTGTGCTAGAATCTTAGTAGTGAAAAGCAAAGTTTCTTACAAGACGTCACGAAAAACGACGACTGCGAACCAAACCGGCGCAGATTGCCAAGCACAAAAGCAACGTATGCTAGCTTGGATTGAACAGAACTTTGACGATTATTACGCAGATGTATGCTCATTTGAGTTCCGGTTTCGTGCTGGACGGATGACAGCCGCACCAACTAAGGTAATAAACGTAGACTAGACCAGTCCTTTCACAACTGAATAAAGCGACGAACCAAAAAGGCGTCACCAGAATGCTACACATGTAGCAATTTGGTGACGCCTTTTTTTATTTCACCTGAAAACATACAACCGGAGCATTACACGTATGCAGAAGATTACAGATAACAAATCACAAGCCAGCATCCTGATCATTAGCGTGATTATTGCCGGTGTTGTGGCTGCGTTCAAAGACCAGATACCTTTACTGGTGGAATTAGAGCCGCGCTTGGAAATGACCGCAGCAGCCGTTTACACAGTATTTGCCTCATATGGCACAGCATTGTGGGTGCGTGTTGGCAAGATTGTCGAGCGCTTAGAAGACGGCACTGAAATTCATGTAGGTGAGCGTCTACTTCAAAGCTCTCGTTTCCGTGCAGCATCCGGTGCAGCGATGGCAATCCTTGCAACGTATGGCATAACGACTCTTCCTCAACTTGACTTTGTTTTTCAGGGTGCAGGCTTCCAGATTGTTATCACCATCTGGGCGGCAATTGGTGCCGGTTATATCGGTATTCGTACGCTACTAAAGAAGCCTGTCGTAATCCACAATGTGCCTCCAATTTATGACAGCGAAGCGGAGCAAGAGGCGGTCAGCGCGTAATGGCAGACGATAGCAATGGCCGCGTAACAATGGCTGTAATTGGTGCGCAGATCGATTCTCTTACGCGTACTGTGGAAAACAATCATAGTCTTCAGACCGCAGAGTTGAATCGTTTTCGTGCTGATATGACATCTGTTATTGCTCCAATGCGTGACGACACCGAGAAAAACCGAGAGCGTATCCGTCAGTTAGAGCAAGCAAATGCCGTACAGGGCGAGCGCATACAGAACCAAATCGTCAATAACCGCAACCTACTAGTCATCATTACGACGATTATTAGCGCGCTGATTGCAGCGATTGGCAAGTTTTTCGGGGGCTAAATGGTTGTCGCTTACTTATTCTCTTTGGTTGCGTTAGTGTGTCCAGCCGAGCCTGTAGTTGTTGATCTAAGCGACTTAGGCGTCAACACCTACATTGGGACAGATTGTGATGAAGTGATCATTGGCACAGATCAAGCTGACTACATCTACGGCATGGCGGGTAATGACATTATCTACGGCAACGGCGGTGATGATCATCTATATGGTGACTTTTATGACGCTGTGGGCCATGGTGACGACTTCATTGACGGAGGCGATGGTGATGATTGGATTGCCGGAGACTCACTTTTAGCAGATGGCTTTGGTCATGATCGGATATTTGGTGGTGATGGCATTGACACGATTTATGGTGACAGTCGATTAGGCGACGGCTACGGTAATGACTACATCGACGCAGGTCATGGCCATGACAACATCTATGCTGATACGCGTAATGGTGATGGCCACGGCCATGACCGCGTAGATGCTGGGCCCGGCAACGACATGATTGTTGGCGATAGTCGCCTCGGCACTGCCAGCGGCAATGACAACATTGATGGTGGCTCTGGTAATGACGCTGCATGGTTTGGCTCTATTGAAGGCGTAACTCTATCCTCATTTGATTCGCTCAGCAGCGTGGAGTATTACCCATGACAAAGCCAGCTGCATTTGAAGCTGTCTATTTAGTGGACATCAGTAAACACCAGTTTGAGGACCGCTTCGACTGGCATGCAGCCGCACTTGATATTGCGGGGGTGTTTGTGCGTGCGAGCGTTTCGTATGCCAATAACGGTCAGCAGTGGATTTATATTGATCCGCGTTACAAAAATCATGTCAACAACATTGAAGCTGCCAGTTTGCCAACAGGTGCATACCACTATTTCCGTGGCGACTGTGATTTAGAGCGCCAACTTGCGACATTCATTCGTGCATTCTCAATGTTTCCACATGCGCTGGGTGCATGGCTAGATGTTGAGGAACCGAACAACACAAAGGCATCACAAATCAAATGGATGTGTGATGAATTCGAACGGCGTACTGGACAGACACTAAACATCTATTCACGGCGCAATGTTCTAGACCGCTTACGGTGGCCTATAAATCCGCAAGAGCGGAAATACTGGCTAGCTTATTACCCTTTTTCAACTATCGGCAATGAACATGATCAACCGCGATTGATGGCGTGGGTTGACACGGCTTGGATTGAAATTGATGACTATCCGATTCGCTCAGACACAACGTTCTGGCAATGGACCCCTCGCGGCGATTTTCTCTGGGATCAGGCTTGCTGTCTCGATGTAAACAAGTACAACGGCACTCCAGACGAGTTTGATATTGAATTTAACCTAAAAGCAGAATTGCAGGTCGAAGCCAAAAATGGCGTAAGGCCACGCATAAATTGGCGGAAACGGATTATTTGAGGACATTTATGAGCAGAATAGGATCACATTATCTTCATCCCGGCACAGATGGAGGCCGAGAGTTGGCGCTGCACACAACTGGCGCAACAATCATCAAGTCAGTCAATGATGTCTCGATTTTGTCGGACGCCAAAGAACGCAATCCGCAAATTATCACAATTGCACGTAAGTGGCTTTCCACAGATGGAGCAAGTGACTGGGATCCCATGGGGCATGCGCATGAGTCGCCACAAGCGATTGCTGAGATGGCGTGGGATTGGGTTTCTGATTATGCACTTCACCCATTCGTGGACTATTGCGAAATTGAGAATGAGCCTTTTCTCAATCGGTCGGAGATTGAGCTGAATTGGTATGCAGCTTATCTCAAGCACCTGATGTCATTGTTCAATCGAAATGGGGTGAAAGCCTGCATTATTAATGCCTCAACCGGCACGCCCGAACCTTATGTCTGGCCGCTATTAGCAGATGCGATCAAGATGGCAGTGCGAGATCGCCATATTCTTGGTCTCCATGAATATGCCCATCCACGCATTTCCGGATCCTTTACAAGTGACTGGCTTTGGTATCGCCACAAAGCTGCGCTCAATCATTTAGCAGCAGCTGGTGTTGATGCGCAGCGGCTACGAATTGCCATCACCGAATTTGGCGTAGACGGGACTATTCAAGAGCATCCACAGTTCACTATCGATCAGGCCCAAAAGCGCGGCTCATACCGTGATGGTGTACTGAGTGATGCGGAGTATATTCAGCGCCTAAAGAAATTTGATCAAAACGCAGCGCCACAAGTTATCGGCGCGTGTGTCTACACAGTCGGCTCTAATGGCTCTCCACGCTGGGACGCATTCAACATTGCGGGTACTAGCCTAGCTGCACGTTTTGTGGATCTAGCTAATAGCGCATCACAAAGCCAGGTGAGAACTCCATCTAAAAATGACGTGACTACAGAGCGCCGATTGCTTACTGAAGCGGCTGCTGACGAGATTGATCGCCTGCTTGTAGAGAATGAGCAGCTAGCGGCACGCAAAAGAGAGCTAGAGAAACAGCACAGTGCCATGCTCAATCGGGCTTTGCGTGCAGAGGCACGTGTCCGCGAATTAGAAGGTTCGCTCTAGTGAGTTCTTCTGATGCATCTGGCTTGCTAAACGCGATCATCATCTTGATGATTCTGATTGCATTATTTGCGCCGCACGTTCTACCAAGATGATGACAACAGAAGATATAGCTTTGTTCTGGGGGATTGGTATTGGCTTCATCTTTGGCCTTAATTGTATGGCGTTAGTAGGCGGGGCAATTGTGATGTCTATTTTCTACGTAGAGCCTGTGGATAGCAGCAGTCATACAAGTAGACACAACTGATTTTTTGTATTGGGTATGGAGTAGCCAAATGACTAAAAATATTGAGACGGTAGAAGATTTGGTTCAGGATACGCTCAACGCCAACAAGCATACACAGCGTGGCCGTGACATGTTGAAACGCTCACTAGAAGAGTATGGCGCTGGACGTTCTGTTTTGGCCGATAAAAATGGGCAAGTCATAGCTGGCAATCTGACGGTGCAGATTGCTACAAAGTTAGGTATTCCAGTGCGTGTCGTTGAAACGATTGGCGACGAACTAGTTGTTGTAAAGCGCAACGATTTAGATCTAGAGAACGATATTGCCGCACGAGAGCTTGGCCTTGCTGACAACCGGATTGCAGAAGCCTCATTGAATTGGGATGGTGAACACCTTTTACAAATGGCGCAAGAGGGCGTTGGGCTAGATCAATTCTGGGATGAAGACGAACTTAACAATATCTTAGACGGCTTGGAGTATGACGACGATTTTGAAGATGACGATGCCGAGCCAGAACTTTCACGCGCAGATGAGTTGCAACAGCATTGGGGCACCGCCCTTGGGCAAGTCTGGCTTTTGCCGAGTCGTGATGGTAGCCAAGTCCACAAATTAGCCTGTGGTGATGCGACCGATAAAAATGTAGTCAGTACGCTGTTGCAAGCCGCGTTGATCGATGCACTATGGACTGATCCGCCATATGGTGTGTCTTATGTTGGCAAAACCGCAGATGCACTAACAATTCAAAATGACGATCTGAAACCAGAGGCGTTGCTTGATCTGCTGAAGATGTCGCTTGGTTTGGCATTTGAGCATTGTAAAGAAGGCGGCTCTTGGTATGTCGCTTCACCGACTGGCCCTTTATTTTATGAGTTCGCCACTGTTCTCAAAGATATTGGCGTTTGGCGTCAAACACTGATATGGAAGAAGAATCAGTTTGTGTTGGGGCGTAGTGATTATCAACATCAGCATGAAGCTATCTTCTATGGATGGAAGCCCGGTGCAGCACATTACTTTGTAGATGAACGTACGCATAACACGGTGCTTGAATTCGATAAGCCACTTGCCAATCACGATCATCCAACGATGAAGCCGGTTGATCTAATCCAATACTGCATTCGTAATAGCAGCCGACGTGGTCAGGTTGTTTACGATCCTTTTTCCGGATCCGGATCAACGCTAATTGCTTGTGAGAACGAGAGTAGAACATGTCGTGCCTTAGAACTTGATCCAAAGTATGTCGCAGTTGCATTGCAGCGCTATCAAGATGCGTTTGGGATCACAGCGAAGCTAGAACATGATCCGGAAATATAAAGCTGAACCAAAGCCTGCCGAAAGCAGTATTAGTAAGCGAAAGCAAACGCAGAAGGCAAATAGCAAGGCGACACGCATTGAGTTTCAAAGGCGTGTTGATGCCGTTTTAGAGCTTCTAATTAGCGGAACGCGTGAGGTGCGTATATGTCAAATTGTGTCAAAAAAGTACGATGTGACGCCTCGCACTGTTTATCGCTATCTAAAGAAGGCTAAAGAGCAACTAGCAGATGCAGTTGACACAAATCGGGACACGCTTATCTCCCGGCATCTGGCGTTACGAGAACGCATTATTGAAAAGGCGTTGTCTGAGAATGATTTGCGGACGGCTCTTCGGTCAAGTGAGAGTATTGCCAAGCTCATTGGCTTGAATGCGCCGGAAAGATCAGAGTTGACAGGTAAGGGTGGTGCGCCAATTGAAGTAGCGACCATGTCAGCTACAGAGCTTGGCGACTTGATGCAAAAACGCTATGAAGCTGCGATGAAGGGCGAAACACCGCCACCGAACCCAAGTAATGAATGACAGACACCAGTTGTTACAAATGGTTAGTTGGATTTCTTGATCTAGCGAAAGGGACTGATGTAGACGACGCGAAGTGGGAGCCGTTTCAGAGACAGTTTCTAAATGATGAAAACCCACTTGCGGTCTATAACAAATCGCGACAGATTGCATGGTCATGGACAGCAGCGGGCAAGTCACTGTATAGAGCTTCACAACTTGGCCGGAAGTCGTTGTTTCTATCCATCAATCTGAATGAGGCCAAACAAAAGCTAACTTATTCACGTGAAATCATGCGAGCACTGTTGCCTCAAGCGAACTTGCCAAAGATCGAGGTAGACAACGCAACCGAGATCGCGTTCGCCAATGGTGGTCGGATTGTTTCTTTACCGAGCAAGCCACCACGTGGTTATCCAAAATATGACATCTATGCCGACGAATTTGCACACGTTGGCGATGATCAGAACATTTACAAAGGCATGCTGCCGGTTATTTCCAAGGGTGGGAATCTGGCAATGGGCAGTAGCCCAATGGGTGCATCAGGTGTCTTCTACGACATTTTTAGCCAAGATCGTCAGCCCTATCCCGGCTATCACCGCGTCTCAATACCATGGTGGTCTGTATATGCATTCTGTAACGATGTTCCGACTGCAATTGTTGAAGCGCCCAAGCTCACAACTGCGCAGCGTGTTGAACGATTTGGGCGCGATCGCATCCAGCTTATTTATAGCTCCATGCTACTTGAGGACTTTCAGCAAGAGTATGAATGCCTCTTTGTGGACGAGGTTACTGCATGGATCACATGGGATGAAATCAAGCGGGCGCAACGGCCTGACCCGTTCTTTTGCATTATTTCCAGGAATGAAGGAAATGACATTAGTGATGCGTTGCGCTCAATTGGTAACTTGCAACGTGAGCTTGGTAAGAAGGCTGAAAAAATCTTTGCTCTGGGCATGGACGTTGGCCGGACAAACAACGCTACTGAGATTTTCTTGATTGGTGTGTCGGAATCAAGTGATTACACGCTTAGGCTGGCGATCACTCTCAACAACACGTCATTTGAGTTGCAGGAAGAGGTTCTTAGAAAAATCATGCGCTTTATACCGTTGGTTGGGGGCCTCATTGATAAGAACGGCATTGGCATGCAGCTAGCGGAAAAGATGGAGACCGGATGGCCACAACTGATGCAGGGGGCGCAGTTCTCGCAGCCAAGCAAGGTTATGTGGGCAACAAATGCCAAGATGGTATTTCAAAAAGGCTTGGTAAGACTGCCGACTGAACGTGAAATTGGAAATCAAATTCACAGTATTAAGAGGATTGTCACAGCATCCAACAACGTAGTGTATGACACAGCACGCAATGAAAAGCACCACGCTGATAAGTGGTGGGCGTTGGCACTAGCGCTTTATGTCGCGGTGAATGCAGGAAATATGAGTATGCAAGAAACATCAGCGCCTATTTTCAAAGGCGGAATATCACCTGTTCAAGGGTCGCAACTGTAACTATGTTTGAAAATGAAATTGTTAGGCAGCAAGTGTATTTGCAAAACTTGCTGACCGAAAACGAGACGATGCTACGTAAGGAACATGCGGAACTCTATCAGACAGCGAATAAGCTGCTAAAAGAGTCAGCTGAGAACTTAGCAGACTTACGTGCTGCTGGCTGGAATACAGATCCAATCAGCGACACGAATGGCGTTGTGCCTGAAGACAAGATCAAGTTAGCGCGTGAAAAGTCGCGTTATTACTATCACTTCTCTGCACTTATCAAGGCGTCAGTTCGTGCCTTTGAATTGCTGGTCCATGCAAAAGGCCATGAAACGACACTGCAAGGTGAAAATTCACAACGGTTTCTAACAACGTTTCAACGTATCAATCAGCATATTTTTGGCATGCGCGGCCAAATGGATTTGTTGCGCCGGTTGATGAATGATGCGGAGATCTATTTCCAGCTTATTACAACCGACGGTTCTACTTATATTCGTGTTGTAGAACCAGAAGACATCGTTGAGAAATACAATGACCCAGATGATAAGAACAGCGTTTGGGCATACAAACGCAAGCTGCCAATGCGCAAAGGTGATAAGCAGCAGCGTTATGAATGGGTCTTTGACATTCGGTTTGGGACGCTCAATAGTCAGCCTGGGCGCAATCGAATTCGTAGTGATATCCGTGATAATTACAACACTGATGCTGGGGCACAGGTGGATTTTCGAAATAATCCGATCTATCACTTTCAGATCAATGATGGCGTACCAATCGCGACTTCAGCCCTGAATTGGGCTAAATGCTACGAGTCGGCGCTTGACATGATGCTGACAGTTTACGCAGCCATCTCTGCAATATCTATGATCATCAAGGGCAAGGCTGATCATGTAACGGCGGTTCAGAATGAATTGGCAAACATCGCCAACCGTGGCGGTGCAAATGCACTGGTTGGCTCTGACCTGAGTGTACAGCAACTAAACGCTGGTCAAAGCCTCATTCCTACCTCAAATCTAGAGCCGTTCGTACAGTTGGTCGCCATGACCTACACGTTGCCAATCCATATCTACGGAAAAGACGAGCCGAGCGGGCTTGGTAGTGACAAGAACCGCAATGAAATGACACGCCTCGCCATCGAAGCGTGGCAACAGCTCTTCATTGAGATGGAAACGACGCTTGTTGAGTTCGCGATGCTGCGCGGTATTGATCAGACAGATGCAAGCATCGGCGAAACGTTACAGATGAGTAACCGGCTTTTCCAGCAAATGATTGACTATGGCGATGACGCCTTGACAATTACCTACCCTGAGCTTCGCCCAGACGATATTGAAACACAACTCCAAGCACTGAACCTTGCCACATATTCGCAAGGCCAGACAAACGAATTGATCACGCCGCGCATGTATGCCGAGCGTGTGTTCAGTTTGCTCAAACTCCCTGACTCTGACAAATACCTTGCTGAATTACCAGAAGATTGGTCTGAGGTTGGTACAGCTACAGAACGGTCTGCAACAGAAGCTCCACAAATTAGCACAGATGATGATCTTGACGGTCTTGAAGAGGGTATGGCTCGTGGTGCAATCCAAGACTTGGATGAGCGCATCACAGAAATGCTAGCTGGTTCGCCATCACCGCAGTTTGCGGATGTATTGGGCCACAACGATGCAATTGCAGAGCAGTGGCAAAC
>JAHDIM010000498.1 GCA_020630805.1 Anaerolineales bacterium | reverse complement strand
ATTTGTTTATCAGACATAGTAATGCGTATTGCGTAATCCGTATTTTGAACCGAGTAACGGTACAATTTTTGAAGTGATTCTAAACCAATAATCAATAGTCAACTATCAACTTTCAACTATCAATAGAACTAGGTATCAATTGAGCATTGAAAATTGACTGTTGAACATTGACCAATGACCATTAAACATGCCTGAAGGACCCGAAATTCGACTCGCGGCAGACGCCGTTCAAGATGCCATCGCTGGCAAGCCCACCACCAAAGTGTGGTTCGCATTTGACCACTTGGGTCAGGCCGCGCATGAATTGACGGGGCACACTGTCACCGCGGTAGAAACCTACGGCAAAGCGATGCTCACGCGCTTTGATAACGGTCTGAACATCTACAGTCACAATCAGCTCTATGGTGTCTGGCAAATTGCAGACAGCGGCGTTTACCCTGACACCAAACGCAGCCTGCGGATTGAAATTCGGACGGCGGACAAGATGGCGCTGCTCTATTCAGCGTCTGAGATCGAAGTGCTGGGCGATGAAGAGATTGCCAACCATCGCTTTATCAAGAAGATCGGGCCAGACTTGCTGCGGCCCGAAGTCAACGTGCCCGTGACGCAAGCCCGCTTCCACGATAAGAAATTTGCGCGGAAGAAGCTGACATCACTATTATTGGATCAAGGCTTTTTAGCTGGCTTAGGCAACTACTTACGCAGTGAAATTTTGTTCGTTGCCGGCGTGCATCCCGACAAGCGCCCGATGGACTGTACTCCTGAGCAGCTTGACGCCCTTGGTGCAGCCGCCTACAACCTCACCCAGCGCTCCTACGCCACCCGCGGCCTCACTGCCGATGACGAAACCATCAAACGTGGCAAAGCAATGGAGTTGTCCTATCGGCAATATCGTTGGTATGTCTTCAATCGGGAAGAATTGCCGTGTTTCACGTGCGGCACAGAGATTTTGAAGATTGAAGCAGGGAGTCGACGGTTGTATTATTGCCCGGTGTGTCAGGCGGAGTAGGCGTTGTACAATACGATTAGGAGCACTCGATTATGACAACTGTTTCTGACCTCAGTATCGACGAATTCAAAACTATTATCCGTGAAGTTGTGTTGCAAACAATGGGCGAGCTACTGGCTGATCCAGACCAAAATTTAGAGTTGCAAGACCATGTCATTGCGCGACTTGAAACCGCTTTGCGTGAGCCACAACAGACCTATGCAGCCGAAGATGTCGCCAACGAACTTGGGCTTGATTGGTAAACATGTTAGACGTTGCGTTCACGGCGGAGGCAAAAGACGATTTACGCAAGCTGGATCGCAAAATCGCACAACGCATCCTCAATAAGATCAAATGGCTAGCGGAAAATTATGCCCAGATCCAACCTGAACCCCTAAAAGGTCAACTCAAAGAATTCTTCAAACTACGCGTTGGCGACTATCGCATTATTTATGCTGTGCGTGACAACCAAATACTGCTAATTCATATGATTGGGCATCGGC
>JAHDIM010000150.1 GCA_020630805.1 Anaerolineales bacterium | reverse complement strand
TCGTCGTTAGCGAGCATGAAAGGAGCGTCTGCATTCGAAGCGCCGTCACTCGTACCACTTTCTTGCGCGTTGACACTTGGTCCAAAGGCAATCAGCATCAGCAATAAGACGCCGATGAGAACAGGGAGAAGATCCCATTTTTTGAGTTTGATTTCTTGCATATGTTGTTGTCTACCTATACTTCTTGCGCAACGCGCGATACCAATACTAAGGGCGTGCGATTGTGGCAACTTGTCATGATCACACGCCCGATTTCTTCAACAATATCAGATTCCTTACGCTAGTTCCCTAGCGATTTCATTGAGATTTACGACTACTTCTGTTCCATTTCCGTCACCAATTACTACTTGTGATTGCACTGTAATTATTCTGACTTAAGAATCTGAAGAAACTTCTGACAAAACAAACGCAATTCAAACACTCGTGAACCACGACTTATTTCGGTTAGAAATTTAGTAAGTGCTAAAAGTCGCAACACCCCATGCGTCTGATGGCCTATAGCGCTAATTTTCTTTAGGAATGCGCTAAAAAATGTCAGTGAGTTTGTTAGATTTCCAATCCATACTATGTCTATTGAAAATCTCAATTGTTTCTATATTAATCTGAAGAAATAGGTGAGGCCTTTACATATGCAGCGCATGGCGGTTTGCCAGCAAGCACAACAGATGAAAACGTAGGTTCGTGTGACAACAGTAAACACCACAAGTACAACTTTAAAAACGTATCGTCCCCAAGAAGTAGCGCTGTTTGTTACTTTTTTGGGCGCTTTTCTTTGTCAGCTGTACTTCCATCTCAACCCCATACGTCAGGTTTGGTATTGGCCGGTTGTCTTGTTCTACATGCGCGTTGGCGGTGGCCTGATTGGAATAGGGGTCATTTCCATCTTGGCCCGGCTAGTACAGACAGAATTTACAGACCGTCATCGCTACTTATGGCGCGCCCTCTTTGTGGTGACCATTGGGTACATTGTTGTTGGCTTTGGCACAGAATATGTGGCCATTATCAACAAGCCTCAACACTTAATTGAACAGGCTGACCGTCTTGTTGCACTCGTTGCTGCTACTTACGCCTTTGTTGCTAGCATTGAAAACGTCACAGCCAAGTTATTACGCGGCATGCGCATTGTGAGCATTGCCACCATTAGCTACGCCTGCTACGTTGTCACAGCCCCTGAAAGCTATCCGTATATCCCAATCATGGCCCCGCCAATTGTGCTGGGCGTAAACGTCGCCGCGGCTATCGTTTGGACAATGGCCGGCATTCGATTTTGGCAGATTGGCAAGCGGGAAGACTCCCTGTGGGATCGCGCACTCGGCGTGTCGCTGATCTTGGTTGGCACCTTCATTGGAATGCGGTTCTTCCCAGTATGGAGTCCTCTGTGGGTGATGTACAACATGGGGGGCGCTGTCAGTTATCTAGTTGCGGCCATTGTCTCTGCGCGGATGATTCAGTTTGACCGTGAATTTCAACTGCGACCCTACTTCGCCTTCTCGCTATACACCTTACTAGTGCCAATTGCTATTTTGCTGTCGGCCTTGTCTGGGTACAGCACTTGGCGACTCAGCGCGCGCTCAATTGAAGGACAAATGATTGCATTTGGACATCACTTGCAAGTGCTTTACACCCACGAAAGCATCGTGATTGACTCTGACACCCATGCGAGTGACAGTGTCTTTACCTCGGCCACATTTGAGTCGCTAGACAGCTTGAAATCCACCTCAGAAATTGCAGATACAGATGAGCTACGCACCCTTGCAAGCGCAGCCACCTATACAACACCAAGTGTTGAAGTCTTCCGCTATTTAGCGCCCGGACAAATTCCGCAGTACCACTTACTCAGCGTGGTTCCATTGACGGAAGAAACCCGCATTATTCAGCCATTTACGTTAGTGCAACAGGAGATTCCATCGCTGACGCAGGATGTTGCCTTTGTACGTTTTGCCACGATGCTATTTGTGACGCTGGCCTCATTCGGCCTGTTCGTCGTGCTGTCACGCATCATCAACTCGGCAGATAACCAAATCAATCGGCAGCAGAGTCAGTTGAGTACCGCATTACGCGAACTGCGTGCAGCAGAACAAGGCCGCGAAGACCTCACCAATATGATTGTGCACGACCTGCGCTCGCCGCTGTCTTCCATTGTGTCGAGTTTGCAACTGCTTCAGCGCATGATCAACACGTCAGATGCCCGCCAGCAGCGCACGCTGAAACGCGCCATTACGGCGTCAGACAGCATGCGCGCCATGATTGCAGATATTCTCAACATCTCAAAAATGGAGCGCGGTCAGTTACAGCTAGAGCGCACAGACATCGCCATTCAAGACCTAATTATGGACATCACGGCGACCTATGAGCCACAGGCCCAGAAGGAGGGCAAGTTCATTCGTCAGAAGCTGGATATCACTACTGCACAGCCAACGTTCAATGCAGACAAACAACTCATTCGCCGCGTCTTTGACAACCTAATTACAAACGCAATTCGCTATACCGCCAAAGGTGGCACCATCACCATAGGGGCGGTAACGCAAGCAGATCAGATTTGTTTCTTTGTCCAAGACACTGGAATTGGGATTCCCGCAGAAAACCTGCCGTACATTTTTGAAAAATTCTCGCAGGTGAGTGCAGACGTTGGGCAGCGCCGTGAAGGCGTTGGGCTGGGCTTGGCTTTTTGCAAGCTGGCCATCGAAACGCACGAGGGCAAGATTTGGGTGGAAAGCGTTTCGCAGGAAGGCTCTACATTCTTCTTCGAACTTCCACTTGGCACTGAAACAATACAGCCACCGCTTCAAAACACCCCAACACCCCTAGATGACGTTGTCATTGTCGTGGGGTCTAAGCCTGGCGAAACAGGCGAGTTGCGGTTGCCTGAGACGGTTGGGTAGCCGTAACAACAGCTTTCTCTGCAACAAAACTGCACAACACCTGCTACTGTAATGCGATAACCGCCTCTATAATTCTGGCGGTATGCAAATGTTACAGCAGCTTCCAACACACACTTCACTTTTTCGCCTTGCACTGATCACGGCAATTGCAGTTGTCGGGGTTGGGCTATTTCCACGCCCCACAGTGTCTGCTGCCCAAACATTAGACTGCCCAACAGCGACCACCCTTGAAGACTTAGTCACCTGTATCGCTGCACAAATGCCGGGCGAAGACACTGAAACGGTGGTCATTCCAGGCCTAAGCATCCAAGCAGATTGGCAAGCCATGGTTGCCCAGATGCTTGCAGGCCAATGCGGAGCCGCCATTGTGCCGGCCTCACTAAACGGCATTTATACGGTCAAAACTTTTACCGACAGTGGAGTCGATTACTGCGTGGCCTTCGAAAGTGCCGATGTAGACGACAACAATATTGTAGATCGTGGCTGGGGGACATTTATTGTCAATCCGACGCCGATGCGGTATGTCAGCATTGATATTGCGCATCCAAAGCATGACACCAACACTGACGACCAAGGGATTGGCGTCTTCAAAGGGATTGGTGCCTACACGTTCGTGATGGCTGGAAGTCACCGTCATGCCAATAGCATTGTGAGTTCTTGCCAAGGCTCCTTTGAAGAAGCGGATGTGGCGCATAACACCGAGAACTTCTTCCACCGCAGCATCACACAAATTCACCTAACGCGGTCAGATGTCACTGCGATCCAGTTTCACGGGATGGGCGCGTCCTCATGCGCTGGCGTTGATGTTTATCTCACGCATGGCAGCAATGCCACACCAGACCCAACTGATCCAATTGTGACGTTGAAAGCCAATTTAGAAGCTGAAAATCCGACTTGGGTGGTCACAGTTCCCGGTGATGCACTAACCTGTAATTTGACAGGCACGACCAATACGCAGGGTCGTCTCATCAATGGCGTTACAGCGAGTTCAGTTTGTGGCACGGCGGCCACCAGTTACACCGGGCAATTCATTCATATCGAGCAAAAGTTTGCCAACCGCGCCGCCGCCGATTGGATTGCTGCACTTGCTGCTACGTTCCCGCTCATTCCGCCAACGGCGACGCCAACGCCAACGGCCACAACTACTGCTAGCCCCACAGCGACTGCGCCAGCAGCCAACACGCCAGTTCCAGACGTCAAGCTTGAAGTGCCGAACGATGCCTTTCAAGCTAACCTTGCAACCGCTGGCTGTTGGACTGCAAACACCATGCTCGGCTGTATCTACGAATTGGATGACAATGGCAACCGCCAAACGCACAATCCATCTGCCCTAACGGCCACTTTGGCTGTCGCAGGCAAAACGTTTTGTTTGACACCGCCGAATGGCTATCAGATTGTGGGGGCGTTGCTCAATCAAGGTGCGTATATAGATGGAACTGTCTGCTACACGTGGCAACCTAATCAGCATGACTATCGGATTGACTGGTTTATTGCGCCACTCCCATCGGTGACGGTAACGCCAACGGTAGCCCCGGCTGAACCCACTACAGTGCCTCCAACGCCAGAGCCAGTTGTCGTCGTAAATGCAGCTGAAAGCTTGGTGACCGCAATACCCAGCGTAACAACTGCGCCGCCAACGGCTACCGTAACACCATCAGCAGAGCCAACATGGACAACGGTTGCGAATACCGCTACGCCGTTGGTCCCATCCGCCACGTCAACACCACAGGCAACCGCAACGGCCATCGCTTTGCGTGTTCAGCCTTCGACAACACCAGTTACTGTGGCGGAAGTCATTCCGCAAATCACGCAGATTAGTGTTCCGCTCTTGCCAACGGATGTTGTAGCTGTCACGGAAGAAGACGCCGCCCCCGCTCTGACAAGAACAACAGCGGCGTTATTTGGTGTCTTTACAATTGGCAGTCTAGCTGCCTTTGGGTTGTTACTAGGAATGACCTGGATAGCAATGCGGCGGGAGTAGGTTGGACCTGTAGAGCTGCCTTTTTGTTACAACCTGAGCCCCATAAAGTAGGCTGAGCCTGTCGAAGCCGAGTTGTGAAAATAATGACGCCCAGCTAGCGGCTAAGCCTTCCTGCGGACGACAAGCTCAGGCTATTTCGACCTCAATTGACAATAAACGCATCTCATCATTCACCTTTTCCCCTCACCCCTCGTATAATCAAGCGCTGTGCAGTATTTAGTCGCGCGTTCCGTGGTGATGCTGGTCGCTAGCGTTTTTGTGATAACGCCTGGGATTTTGCTTTATCCAATTCTTAGAGCCAAAAATTTCAACCGAACCGAGTCGCTGGGCCTTGGCCTTGTTGGGCTTGTTTGGCTGTTTTCCACAGTCGGCACCTTTTTCGGGTATCACTTTGGGCTATTTGTTGGCCTTTACCTAGCGGTCATTGCAGTCTTAGTCTGGCTAGGAGACATTCGCCAGTTGCGGTCACTCTGGACGCCAAATTGGGAACGCTGGCAATGGTTACTCGTCGCCAGTATTGTGGTGGCCTACGTAGGGCTGGCTTACATTCCTTTCGTTCCTTGGGACACCGACGCCCAAGGCTTTAGCTGGCTGATTGTGACTGTGCAACAGAGTGGCAGCATCAACACGTTGGCCCCGTTTCACCCTGAAATCGGCTGGTTCTACTCGCCTTCGTTCTTTATTATCGGCGCACTGCTTAGTGATCTCACTGGTGCGGTAGCCCCTGACACTGCGCTTGGTCTTGGACACATTCTTGGCATTGGCTTGGTGTTCAGTATTGCTGGCGTGGGACGCCTCTTACTTGGCGACCGGGGCTATTGGTGGACCCTTGCGCTCGCAGCGTCTAGCATCGCGCTGCTCACCAGCCTCATGGACAGCGCCTACACCACCATGCATGGTCTGTGGGTTACGTGTGTTTTCTTGATGATGCTGTCAAAAGCAGTCAGCAGTCAGCCATCAGCCATCAGTTCAGCTGATTCGCAACCACTCTTACGCATTACCCCTTACGCATTCGCCGCTGGTCTCGCGCTTTCCGGCGTTCTGCTCGCGCACGGCGATGCCATCATCCAACTGCTCATCGTCTATTTGCCGTTTTATGTGGTCGTATTTTTGGCGAAACCTCGGTTTTCAAAGGACCAATATCTACTGCTGATTATTGTCATTCCGGTGCTAGGTGTGCTGCTCTCCGCGCCTTGGTTACTCGTCAACTTTGACCTCATTCTGAACATCGATGTTCATGAGCGCCAGTCGCCGGTCAATTGGTTTGCGCAGGCAATTTGGTATCTCAACGGGGTTTGGTTGCTGGCTGTCGGCATCCTTGGCGCGCTTTACGCGACCTATAAACGCCATTGGCTCGGGCTATGGTGTGCGCTCTGGTTACTTGCCACCTATGAATTTGGCATTTGGGGCAACATCGACAAACTCTCCAAAGCGACCGCCTTTGACCCGCTTAGCGTGGGCTATCCCTACGGCATTACGTGGCATGCGCCCATCATTCCACTGCCAATTTTGGCGGCGCTCATTCTGGTGCCGTTTGGGGATTGGCTCGCGCCAAAAGTGCGTTGGGAACAGCGTCGGACAGGTGTGATGTGGTTGGCCTTAGCGACAACGGTGGTCGGCCTCATTGCCACACCACCGATTATTCGCCAACTGACGCAACGACTGAACGGTGGGCCGGTGATGTCTATCGCATCGCCAGCAGATTTGGACGCGTATTCATGGATCAAGCACAATACTGCCCCAGATGCGCTTCTGCTAAACTACCCCGATCATTTTGAAGGACAGTGGGCACCGGTCTACGCCGAGCGTCAAGCAATCTACGAACGCGAACAGCTTTTCTTCATTGGTGCCAGCAAGCTTTTCGCACGCTGGGATCTGATGGAAACCGCGTATCATGATCCGGTCAATCCGCAGTCTGAAAATCTGATCCGGCTAACAGGTGTCGACTACATTGTTGTACCGCAGTGGCAAGGTAACCCAGAGAGTTTCAAACGTGACTATCAGCGTCTACGCCTACCTGCCAACACCGAGCAATTGTCTTGGTTTGGGGATGCCGACTATCTTGAACTCGTCGCCGACTTTGACGGCGCGCAAATTTATAAAGTCGTCATTGATCAATAGTCAATTTTCAACTGCCAATGGGAGCGCCCGAGCAATTGAACGTTGATAGTTGACCATTGACAGTTGACTGTTTTACATGCGAATTCTTCACATCATTCCTTATTTCTACCCTGCTTGGGCCTATGGCGGCACCTGTCGTGCCGCATGGGAACTGGCGCGGGCATTGGTGCGTAAAGACCAAGAAGTGGTCGTATTCACCACCGACGCTCTAGATGCAACCGACCGCGCCCGACTTCGTTACGAAGTCGTAGACGGCGTTGAAATCCACCGCGTGCCAAACTTGAGCAATCATCTTGCGTGGAGTCGGTTGTTTATGCCGCTTGGCTTTGGCGGCGCCATGCAAAAAGAACTCGATAAATGCGACGTGGTGCACATCCATGAATATCGGTCGTATCAGAATGCAGTCACGCTCAAGCACCTTGAGCGTCGTAACTTGCCGTTTGTGCTGACCGCGCAGGGCGGGATGCCGCGCATCATGGGGCGCTATGCTTTGAAAGCTGTTTATGACCGGCTGTATGGGCAGCGCATTGTGGACAATGCTTGTCGCTTGCATGCGCTCAATGAACTTGAACACAGTCAGTTCTTAGACCTCGATGTAGATCCGTCACGCATTTCTATTCTGCCCAACGGCGTGGACTTGGATGAGTATCGCGAGTTGCCGGAAGTCAATGGCTTCCGCGACCGCTTCAACATTCCAGACGGCGTCCCCATTGTGCTGTTCTTGGCCCGCATCAATGAGATCAAAGGGGTAGACTTTTTGGTCAATGCCTTCAATAAAGTCCGCGAAAGCGTTCCTGATGCAATTCTGCTAATGGTCGGACCAGACGATGGCTATTTAGATGTCATCGAACGCCAAATTGCCAGCTTAGGCTTGGAAGACCGCGTGCGCTTCACCGGCTATTTGGATGGCGCTGACAAATTACAGGCCTATCAAGTGGCGGATGTGTATGTCTTGCCGTCTAAGTATGAAATGTTCGCAATTACGCTGCTAGAGTCGCTGGCCTGTGGCACACCGATTATTGCAACCGACCGCTGCGGTCTGGCAGATTATGTCTTGCGCAATGACCTTGGCTCAATTGTGGAATATGGCGATGAGGACTCGCTCAACGCTGAAATTCTGAAAGCACTGCAATCGCCACAGAAAGTCGCCGACCGCGCCGCACGTTCCCGGCAATATGTCTTAGACAACTTTGGCTGGGACAGTATTGCAACCAACTGGTTGGACGTGTATCGTGATTGTATTGATCAGTGTGGGTAGGAAATGATGCTTCGGCAAGCGCAGCACAAGTAGTTGAACTTTCAACTGAGTCTTATTCGTACCGCCAAATTGAACTCAACTTTCAAATATCAACTATCCCCCTCTATGTTCATCACTTTTGAAGGCCCCGATGGCTGCGGCAAAAGCACGGTATCCAAAGCTGTTTTCGCGCAATTAGAAGCAGAAGGATACCCAATCACGTGGGTACGGGAGCCGGGTACAACAGAGATCGGCGACCAAGTGCGTGAAGTGCTGATGAAGCTTGGCAATACCAGCATGGAACCGATGACTGAGTTCTTACTGTTTTCATCTTCCCGCGCGCAATTGGTGCGCGAGGTGTTGCAACCAACGTTAGCCAGCGGCCAAATTGTGATCTCAGATCGTTACTATGATTCATCTTTGGCGTATCAGGGATATGGACATGAGTTGCCGCTAGAACAACTGTGGGCAATTACCGAAGCCGCAACCGAAGGTCTCAAGCCAGACCTTACGTTCTTATTGAATGTTTCTGTTGAAGAAGGGATGCGCCGCAAGAAAAGCGGTGACGTAGAGTGGAATCGGCTCGATGCTTATGAACTTGCCTTTCACCGTCGCGTGCATGCGGGCTATCAAGCGCTTGTCAAAACTGACCCCGACCGCTGGGTGGTCGTAGATGCTGAGCGCGCCGTTGAAGCTGTGATTGCAGACGTGCTGGCACATGTGAAATCGGTGATTGGTTAATGGTCATTTGGGATTGTGGCTCCTCGCCGACTCCCCAATAACAATTAACAAATAACCAATCACAATTAACCATTATTCCGCTTCCGTATACACCCATTTCCCCCGAAAGCGCTGAAAATTAGAGCGTTCATGAATCTGCCCACGTTGGCCGTTTTGTTCATAGAACGCAATGAACTCCACTTGACCTTTCTTGTCTGACAGCATTACTGCGTCTAAGACTTTTAGGCCGACCCATTTCAACCCTACATTGCTTTCCGCAATTTCTGCCGCTGATGCATCTGTAATAAACCGTGGATGCCGCGTGGCAACGAGATAGTCAGCATCGCCAATGGCAAAAGCGCTATACCGCGACCGCATCAGGTCTTCTGGCGTCGGCGCAGTCGCCTCACCACGATGATATTTCCCACAGCAGGTTGCATATGCGGTTGGACGGCCACAGTGACAGGTGTTTTTCATAGACGGAAGGATAACAGAAACGATGGTTGGCGTAGGTAGCCTGAGTTCTGGATAACGCTTTTG
>JAHDIM010000149.1:6566-9549 GCA_020630805.1 Anaerolineales bacterium | reverse complement strand
GTCTTCGGCCCCATGGTCGATATCAAAAGCGTGATGCTCTACACCCAAGTCTTCAAACGCAGAACGGTGATGTATTTGGTGTTGTTGCCGTTTTTGATGTCGGTGTTGGCAGGGGTATTCTTAAACCTAAATGGAAGCTTCTAGGGTTTGGGAAATAGTGCGTACTGCGTAGTGCGTACGATCATGTCTATGAATAAGAATTATGTCGGGCTCTTTGCGTAGGACATCGTAACGGATTACGCAGTACGCACTACTCTTTCATGAAATACTCTGACTGGCTTGCAACCGTACCGCCGACCATCACAACTGATCCACTCTGGAAAATGCAGTTGTATCGGCAGGCGCTGTTTGCGGGAGAGTTAGCTTGGCATGACTGTGACATACTACGAAAACAAGCCGCCAGTCGCGCCATTGCAGATCAACTTATTCGGTCAGCCGGATCTGTCAGTGCCAATATCGCCGAAGGCTACTCGCGCAGCGGCGGCAAAGATCGCGCCAGATTTTATGAATTCGCTATGGGTTCAGCCCGCGAAACAAGAGACTGGTATTACAAAGCAAAACATATACTCAATCCCGATGTCATCGAACATCGCATGCAATTACAATCCGAAATCGTGCGTCAACTCCTAAACATCATTCCCAAAGAGCGCAAACGCAACCTCCAGAATCAAAAGTAATCTCTGGACCCAGTCTGCAACATCGACACGCAATACGCAGTACGCACTATTTCAAAACCTTTGAATTTATGAACACAACATTGTCCTTCAACCAATACAAATCCCTCCAAGCCCTAACCTTCCTGGGTCTAGGCTTGTTCTTGCTCCGCCGCTATATGCAGGGCAATTTGTTTTGGTACATCAATGAACGCTTTGTGTTGCTGATTGTTGGCGCGGCGATTGGATTTCTCATCGTGGCGCAGACGTTGTATACGCATATGCGGGCGCATCGGCATCATGATCACGACCATGACCATCACCACGATCACGCGCATGACCATGGCGATCACGACCATGATCACAGTCATTCGATGTCCATCTGGGGGGTACTCTTGGTCGCCTTGCCATTGATCCTTGGGTTTGCCGTGCCACCTAAGCCGCTGGGCGCTAGCGCCATTAGTAGCCGCGGGGTCACCACCAGCGCCCCCGTTGGCGATGCCAGCGCCTCGACTCAGCAAATTCTGAGCATGGACCCGACTAGCCGCACGGTGCTGGACTGGGTTCAAGTCTTCAATGACGTCCCCTCAACCGAAGCATTTGTTGGCGAACCAGTCGAAGTCATCGGCTTTGTTTACAACGATCCTCGTTTAGAAGGCGGCGATTTCTTACTTGGTCGCTTCACGCTAAGCTGTTGTGTCGCCGATGCTTTCGCCATCGGGATGGTCGTGGATCATGGGATTCCAGACGCCTACGCCGATAATGGCTGGCTGCGCATCTCCGGCACTGTCGATTTCATCGAAATTGACGGCGACCGCCTGCCGCTCATTATTCCAACTGAAATTACCGAAATTCCAGAACCGCAGAATCCGTATCTTTATTATTAAGCAAGAGTAGAGAGTCAGAGAAAGAGGATAGATTTGCTAAACTCTTACTCAGTAGCTAGCAATAAAATTTCTCTAGCGCATAGCGCGTTCTCTCTACTCTTACTCTTTACTTCTCCCCATGCGAAAAGTCGATCTCATTATTGCCGTCGCCGTTGTCATCCTTCTGGGTGGTCTCGGATTTGTGTTGTTACGCGGAGATCAGGTCGGCGTCAGCGTTGACCGCACGTTCCCGATGCAGGATGTGCCGCTGTCACAGTACGGTCGCATTGGCATCACCTTTGAAGAACCGATGCGCCGCGCGGCAGATGTGCGTGGCTTTTCTATCACCCCTGAAGTCACCGGACGCACACATTGGGAAGGCAACACACTCTGGTTTACGCCAGATGATCCGTTTGACCCTGATACCGTCTACACCGCCGCACTTGCGCCCGGCTTAGTGGCCGAGTCTGGTCGGGAAGTGGTCAATGAAATTTCGTGGTCATTCCCCATCCGAGCGCCGTATGTGGCGTATGTAAAGTCGCCAAACTCTGAACGGGAAATTTGGCGAACGCGCGCCGATGGCGTCGGACTCCCACGTCAAATCACCTTTTCCGGCGGGCTTATTTTTGACTTTGATGTCGCGCCTGACGGCACCCGCATCGCCTATTCGCAACGCAATGATGTCATTGGGTTTGACCTGTGGCTCTGGATGGAAGGCACGCTAGAAGGCGAACCCGAAATGCTGCTGGAATGTGGTCAAGACCGCTGTTCTGAACCCACCTTCTCACCAGACGGCACCAAGATCGCTTACAGTCGTGAGAACGCGCCGCCACAAGCGGGGCAGAACTTTGCCCCACCGCGCGTGTGGGTGTTGGATCTCATCACAGGTGAGAACAATCCGCTTTACAACGACAAGCAGATCTTAGGCTTTACGCCACGCTGGTCACCAGACCAACAATACTTAGCGATCTTTGACTCCAACGGCAACCAAGTGCGGACCTATCACTTTGAATCCGATACGGACTTTGCCTACAACTCTTGGCTCGGCACCACCGGATACTGGCTACCGAACAGCCGCCACATGATCTTCAACAACATCGATCTAGATACGGAAGGGCAACCACAGCGCATCTACCTAGCCGATGTTGATGCCGAGACCGTGACAACACTGACCGACACAGAAGATTCATACCGCATTTCCAGCACCACTGTGCCCAACCCCGTGACTGGCGACCTGCTCGTTGGCGTGCGCCCAGTAGGCTTCAAACCGGGTTCCCAACTGTGGATCTTCCCTGCCAACGGCGACTTGCCCATCGACATCACCAGTAACGATGGTTTCACCTACAGCAATCCACGCTGGCACCCAGACGGCACGCAGTTTCTTGTGCAAGAAATCCAGCTTGAACAAGCCTATGCCACGCCCAATGTGATGCTGATGGACCTTGAAACCGGCGAGCAGACTCT
>JAHDIM010000149.1:0-6466 GCA_020630805.1 Anaerolineales bacterium | reverse complement strand
AGATCTCTCACACGCAATGGCTTTAGAAGTGCTATCTTGTCTACAAACGTGTTCGAGATGACGAGTTGGAAAATCGAAGAATATGAAACAATTCTTGGATATTTATCTTTTTGAAATGGCCTTACTGCAATCGCCGTTTCAAGTTGTTTGCATTTCTTCAATTCAATGCAATAACGAATCGGCAAAGAACTAAATTTGTTTACTCAGTAGAATTGTTGAACCTCAACTACTTGTGCTGAGCTTGCCGAAGTATCAACTGTCACTCGTCACTCCTCACTCTCCCCCAAATCTTCTATAATAAGCGCATGTCCGTTTCTGCTCCGTCCATTGTTGTTTGCGCGTTTTATCGCTTTGTCGCGTTGCCCGATTTTGAATCGTTGAAGCAACCGTTGCTGCGGCATTTGTTGCAGAACGACATCAAAGGCACCATTTTGCTGGCCCATGAGGGCATCAACGGCACGGTGTCTGGCTCTCGCGAAGCGATTGACTCGCTCTATGCCTGGTTTGATGCTGATCCACGGTTTGCGGGGATTACGACCAAGGAAGCGCAGCACACCCAGCAAGCCTTCAAACGCACTAAAGTCCGTCTCAAAAAAGAGATCGTCACCATTGGCGACAAAAGTGTGGATCCAAACGCGGTGGTTGGCACTTACGTCAAACCCAAAGATTGGAACGCCCTCATCTCTGACCCAGACGTAATTTTGGTGGATGCGCGTAACAAATACGAAGTCCAAGCGGGCACCTTCCAAAACGCCATCGATCCAGAAACGGACGCCTTTCGCGATCTTCCAGCGTGGATGGATGAGCAACTCGATGCGAACAAAAACAAGAAGGTCGCGATGTTCTGCACCGGCGGCATCCGCTGTGAAAAATCGACGTCATATTTGAAAGCCCGCGGGTTTGATGAGGTCTATCACCTTGAAGGCGGGATCTTGAAGTATCTCGAAGAAGTCCCGCAGGAAGACAGCATGTGGGAAGGCGAATGCTTCGTGTTTGACGAACGCATCACCGTGGACCACGACCTGAAGAAAGGCAAGTACGCCGAATGTACTGCTTGCGGCAAAGTTATCCTCACCCCAGAAGAGCAAGCAGATCCAAGATATGTGCCGGGCGAAAGCTGTCCGGATTGTTACGGAGAAAGAAAGAGTAAAGAGTAAGAGAACGCGCTTACGCGCTAGAGACAGCTTGTCGCTAGCCTGAAACAACGTTCACCAATATTCTCCTCTTACTCTTTCTCTCTTCTCTTACTTCTACTACCAACATGAAAACCATTCCAAAAGTCTCCGGCGGGAACCTGCTGATGGGACACATGACTGAATTTGCTGACAATAGCCTGACCGCGTTGGATCGTTGGGAAGCGGAAGGCGGTGAGGTCTGCGAAGTCCGCTTTGGGCCGGTCAATCAGTACGTCGTGACGGATGCCGAGATTGCGCAGCACGTGTTGGTGAAGAACAACAAGAATTACCAGCGCGAGAAATTTACCAACTTACAGATCCGCAAAGCGCTGCCTAAAGATGCGCAGGACCACTTGTTTTCATCGGATGGTGCTGCGTGGCTGCGCCGCCGGCGTTTGATGCAACCCGCCTTTCATCGCAAAGTGATTGCGAACTTTGGCGCGGTCATCAATGAGGAAGCTAGCAAGTTATTTGCGCAATGGGATGCCGCAGCAGCAGCGAAAACGCGCGTTGAACTTGAGCACGACTTAGGTGACACCACGCTAGAAATCACCATGCGGACGATGTTCTCGACTGCTGCCGCCGATAAAGTTGCCGCGTTGAAGGTGGCAACCAACTATGCCTCGCGTGAGGTCGGCGAACGTTTGAACAATCCGTTCGTGGGGCAAACCACGTTCTTGCCCACGTCTCGAAATCGGCGTTTCAATCGCGAAGTGAACACCATTCGCGAAGCGATTCTAGAAATCATCGCTGATCGCGCCAAGACTGAGGCTGACACCAACGATCTGCTGGATATGCTGCTGCTCGCCAAAGAAGACGATGTTGAGCAGTTCACGCAAGCCGAAATTGTGGCTGAAATGACGGGCATGGTTTTCGCTGGACACGACACCACCACCGCCGCGCTGATGTGGGCCTTGTATGCACTAGCCGAACATCCAGAGTGGCTCACAAAAGTTCAGGCCGAAGTAGACGAAGTGCTCGCTGGTGCAGAACCACGCATCGATCAGGTTGGCGAATTACCCTTAGTGACTCGCATCATCAAAGAGACCTTGCGCTTGTATCCACCTGCCTGGGTCATGAGCCGTCAAGCCATTGGGCCAGATCAGTTGGGTGACTATGAAATGGCGAAACCCAAGATTGTCTTGATCAACGTACAAGGGTTACACAAAAAAGCTGAGTATTGGGACGACCCAGACACGTTCAATCCAGACCGTTTTATCGACGAAAAAAGCATCCCTAAAGGCGCTTACATCCCCTTTGGCAACGGCCCCCGCAAATGCATCGGCGAACAGTTGGCAATGACAGAGTTACAGCTGCTCCTCGCGCGTATTGTGCAGCGCTATGACTTCAAGGTCACGAATGACGTAGAGACGAATCCGTTGTTTGTGTTGCGAGCGAAAGATGGGATTTGGGTGGAGTTGGCACTGAGGACTGATAGCTGATCGGCTGATGAACTCGGTGTCCACAAATATTCAAATCAAGTGTTTTGCAATTACCTAAGATAAAAAGTCATCAGCTATCAGCCGATCAGAACTCAGCCCATGAAGATACACGCCATCCAAACCGGCACTGTCCAAGTCAAAATCAACCAACAACGCGGTAAAGGCAAGGGGATTATGCGTTTGCTCAATGTGTTGTATGGCAAAGCGTGGAGCGACCCACTCCCGATTTACGCGTGGTTGATTGAGCATCCCGAAAAGCTGATCTTAGTGGATACCGGCGAGACCCATCGCGTGCATCGACCAGGGTACTTTGCAGACTGGCATCCGTACTTTCGACGGGCTGTGAAGTTTGAGGTCAAGGCAGAAGACGAAATCGATCAGCAGTTGACGAAGCTTGGCTTCAAGGCTGAGGATGTTGACATCGTGGTGCTGACCCACTTGCATACGGACCACGCGGGAGGGCTGCACCATTTCCCGCAAGCGGCAGTGTATACAACCGAAGCCGAATACAACCAAGCCAAAGGCTTCAAGGGCATCATCAACGGCTACCCTTCAGATCGCTGGCCAGAGTGGTTTACCCCAACCTTCATTCGTCCAATTGAAGACCATCAAGCGCCGTTTCCAAAGGTTGAATATCTGACCAAGGCCACAGATATAATGATCGTGCCAACGCCCGGTCACACACCCCATCATGTCTCTGTGCTGGCTGTCACCGACGACATCAGCTACTTCATCGCGGGCGATACATCCTACACGCAAGCGCTCTTTGAAGAAGGTGTCCACGACGGCGTCACTGCCAATCTCACCCAAGCCGATGAGACGTTTGCTGCTATCAAAGCTTATGCTGCGTTGCATGCGACGGTGTATTTGCCGTCGCATGATCCGGAGGCCAAGCAGAGGCTCGAAAATAATATTGTGCTGAGTGCGAATGCGTAAGGTGTAATTCGTAACACCTTATTGCCAGCGCCTATTTCATCAACACAGACTTGAAACACACTTTTTACGCATTACACGTTACGAATTATGAACCCCTCCGACTACACCAACGCCAACCGTCTCGGTTGGAACGAAGTTGCACCACGCCACGCGGCGACAAATCAGGACAAGATCAAGGCTGTATTTGCAGACCCTAGTGGCTTGCGCTTGAATGAGACTGAGAAAGCGATCCTAGAACGGATTGATGTGCGTGGTAAAGCGGTTGCACAGTTGTGTTGCAACAATGGGCAAGAGACGATTAGCGTTAAGCGCCTTGGTGCCACGCGGGCAGTCGGCTTTGATATTTCGGATCAGTTTATTGATCAAGCCCGTGAGCTTGAGGCTGTTGCCCAGTCCGGAACCGAGTTTGTGTGCAGCAATGTTTATGACATTCCAGCAGAATTCAACAACAGCTTCGATGTGATCTACATCACGATCGGTGTCATTAGCTGGATGCCTGACTTTGGTGGCTTCTTTGATGTCGCCCGGCGTCTCATGAAACCTGGTGCGCAGATCTTCATCTACGAAATGCACCCCATTCTCAACGTGTTCGATGAAAACCCAGAGAAACCGTATCCGTCCACCTATGGCTCGTATTTCGCGACGGATCCCGTCAAAGAAGAAGGCGGTCTGGATTATTACGAGTACAACGAATACGAAGCCAAGCCGGTCTATTGGTTTCCGTATCGTATTGACATGCTAATCATGGCGCTCATCGAACGTGGGATTCAGATTGAGGCGTTCAAAGAATACCCGAAAGATATTTCGAATATTTTTCCGCACTTTGAAACGAAGGAGCATGTGCTGCCATTGAGTTACACGTTGATTGGGAAGCTGGCTGAAAACTAACGAGTGATCGGCTGATGTGTTGAGTGCTGGCATTACTGGCAACACAACACGTTGAACAATTCATTGCATCAACGTCATTAGCTATCAGCCGATCAGTTCGAAAGAATCTCCACAACGTCTTCAAACGCCAATTCCACCCAGCCCGCATACTGAATCCCCGAAGGATGCAACCCATCTGGCGCAATTAGGCTAAGGTCTTCCGCAGCTTCGCGAGAATATGGCGTGATGTCGACATAGCGTACGCCTGCGGCTTCCGAGATCTCCTTATTTCTACGGTTGAAGGCATCGATCTCACTGTCAATGTCGTTTGTAGCACCCGCTGCAAATGGGGTCACACCATAGTCTGGGATCGAAAGCACCACCACCCGCTGCGGATCATGCCCCGCATAGGTAATTGACAGTGCCAGCAGTTCGTTGAATTCAGACTCATAAACAGCAAGCGACTGCCCTTGATATTGATTATTCACGCCAATCAGAAGGGCCACAACATCGTATTCGTTGTGGGGCTTGGCGACCTCTAACGCACTCAACAGGCTGCGAGTCGTCCACCCCGTGCGGGCAATAATTTCAGCATCATCAATAGCAATACCAGTCTCGCGCAGCCGTTCGACCATTTGAACGGGCCAACGGGCGTTTTCGTGAACGCCGTGTCCAATGGTGTAAGAATCGCCGAGGGCTAGAAATTGGACGGACGTTGTAGCTGTTGTCGGTTCTACAGTTGGCGTTGAGATTGCTGTGGAGCGTGTGGCTGCCGTTGGCGGCACAGCAGTCGGTATAGGTGGCGCACTGTTGCACGCCACCAAACCAATGCTTAGGAGGAGAAAGAAATAGTAAAGCTGTTGTAGCTTCATCGCATTAACTCTTGAATTTGAATTTTTCCGGCACTATTGCTGAGCAACTTGGCATGATTGATAGATTCGCTTAGTAATTTACACTCAAATCCATGCCGGCGTACAAATGACCAACCTCTTCTTCATAGCCGTTGAATTTCACAGTGGGGACGCGTTGCAAGCTACCAATAATGCGCTCTGATGACTGTGACCATCTCGGATGATCGACTTCTGGATTGACGTTTGCAAAAAATCCATATTCAGCAGGCGCTGCCGCTGTCCAAAACGTCTTTGGTTGTTCCGCCACCAACTCAATTTTCACAATCGATTTGATGCTTTTATAGCCATACTTCCATGGCACAACTAAGCGGATGGGTGCACCGTTCTGATTGGGTAACGCTTGCCCGTAAAGCCCTGTTGCTAGAAGTGTCAGGTCATGCATCGCTTCGTCTAGCCGTAACCCTTCGTGATACGGCCAAGAGTAGACAAAAGACGCTAACCCAGGCATTGTGTCCCGATCCATAGCCGTGACAAATCGCACGTATTTTGCATCGCTTTTGGGGTCTGCCTTTGCTAGTAATTTGTGCAATGGGAACCCCGTCCATGGAATAACCATTGACCAGCCCTCAACACAGCGCAAGCGATAAATACGCTCTTCTTGATCAAAGTCGCTGAGCAAGTCTTCAAAGCCGAACGTCCCCGGATTGTTCACCAAGCCGCCTACCTCAACCGCCCAAGGGGTGGTGACCATGCTTTGCGCCAACGTCGCGACCTCTTCTTTGTCTGTACTAAATTCGTAGAAATTGTTGTAGTTGCTAATTTGCTCTAGCGTGTTGGGGGGCGCACCCAAAATGTCGGTTGTAGTAACAGCTTCAGCAGCTGCTACAGTTGGTTGAATGATTGCTGTAGAACTGACTGTATTTGTTATCGGACTAGCGGTTGTGCCACACGCCGCTGTAACAAGCCCGCCAATGGACAAGATGCCGGCTGTGCGAATAAACTGCCGTCGATTCAAATAATGATGTTCAGGTGTAATTTCAGATGATCGGATGGGAATAGCCATGGGTAAGTGCCTCCTAGTTTGAATTGGCGTTGTACTTATATGTACGTATCCCATCAGCAATCACATTCATTTAAGACCTTAGGTTGCCGCAAGAAATGTCATCCGATTTTGTTTCATTGTAGTGACATGACG
>JAHDIM010000148.1:6683-9710 GCA_020630805.1 Anaerolineales bacterium | reverse complement strand
AATACTCCTTGCTGAATGCAATGTCCGCAGGTAAGGCGCAGACGCTAGCATCCACCGGAGACTAGAAATTACCAAAATACCGTTGAGCATTTGCGCAAAGCTTCCGTCAAATGCTCAATTTGCTTTTTGGATTTCCCAAAATCGGGTGGATACCTCGCAGGTTGTGACGTCGTCACCGCTACGCGAACGGCAAGGTAACACTTAGATATAGAAATAAAAAACAGGCTTCTCAACTGAGAGGCCTGTTTTAGTTTCACTTTAACCCGAAAATTCAATACTTATTTGAACGCGTCTGCCAATTGTGTCGTTCCAATGCGCAGCACGCTCATGTCGGAGCCGACGGCAACAAACTTGTACCCCCACTCCATGTAGCGCTTGGCATCATCTTGATTGAAGGCCAAGATCCCACCCGGTACGCCAAGGTCATTCAATTGATCTATAGCGGATTTCAGAGCAGCCTGTACCTCTGGGTGCTTGGCATTACCGAGGTGCCCTAACGATGCAGACAGGTCAGCTGGGCCAATAAAGACTGCATCGACGCCCGGTACAGAGGCGATGTCTTTGATCTGTGCCAACGCTTCCCCTGTTTCAATTTGGACCACAACACAGATTTCGTTTCCCGCTTCGTGGAGGTAGTTCTTGTTGCGGCCATAGCCTGCGCCACGCCCGCTGCCGGTGACACCACGAATTCCTTCTGGTGGATAGCGTGTTGCGGCGACTGCAGCCTGTGCTTCTTCTGCATTTTGGACAAACGGGATCACCAAGGACTGCACGCCGATATCTAACAAGCGCTTGATAAGCACTTTGTCATTCCACGCTGGTCGCACAATGGGGCTGGCGGTGCCAGTTGCCATTGCTTGTAGCTGTGACACAACATTTGGTGTTTCGTTTGGTGAGTGCTCGGTGTCAATGACAATCCAGTCATAGCCGCTGTGGGCAATAATCTCTGCGACGATGTTGGAGCAAAGTGTTGACCACAAGCCGATTTGCGTGTTGCCAGCTTTCAAGCCAGCTTTGAATTGATTCTTTGGAAGTTCCATACTGTGTGTTCGAAATAGATTTTCCGATCAGAAATTTTATTTTGATAGGGACGCAGGTTTCGAGGACCACGCAGATTTTTTAAAAAACAAATCCGCGTTCATACTTCGGCAGGCTCAGTAGAACCCCGTGCTCGTCCGTGGCTAGTAAATTCTGCGCCGGTAAGTTGTTTTAGGGTCGTAAGGTTGTTATTCAAATGCAATTGAGATGCTGCCAAGATTACCAAAGTCGGCGCGAATGGTGTCGCCAACTTGCGCCCAGATTGGCCGCACGTAAGACCCAGCCAGCAGAATTTGGCCTTTTTCGAGTTTTTCGCCAATCTCATGTAACTTGCGTGCCAGCCATGCAATGCCATTGGCAGGGTGGTTCATCACCCCGGCGGAAACTCCAGTTTCTTCAATTTCTGTGTTGCGTGACAAAATACCGGGCACCATGCGCAGATCCACATCAAACGGACGGACAGGATTGCCGCCCAAGACTAAGCCAGCGCCAGCGCCGTTGTCTGAAATTGTGTCGTAGATTTTACGCGGTTCATCGACGCGAGTGTCAATTAGTTCGAGCGCAGGGACGACATACTCAGTGGCCCGCATGACGTCAACCATGCTCACATTTGGGCCTTCTAAGACATCACCCAAGACAAAGGCGAGTTCGAGTTCGACGCGGGGAACACAGTAATCTGCATGCTTCAACGTTGCGCCATCCTCATGCAAAAAATGCCGATACAAATAGCCATAGTCAGGCTCATCAATCTTAGATGACCGACGCATTGCCACAGAGGTCAGGCCAACTTTATAGCCAATGAGTTCCGCACCAGCATCCACGGTTGCCATGGCAACGCCACGTGAAATGGCGTAAGCATCATCAAACGTGATGTGTGAGTAACGCGCGGATGGCCGCAGCGTTTGGACTTTGGTTTTGTTTGCCTCAAGCAAGGCATCAATACAAGTTTGGCGTTCTTCAGATGTCAACATATTGAGTGCTAGTCCGGAGCAATGATTGGTACAGCTTGCAATGAAGCTGGCTTAGGCGTCAATCCGTCAAATTCCATGCCGAGTTCAAACCATGAGCGCGGTGCGGCCTGGCCCCACAAGGTTTGGCGCATGGGATCATGCAAGTTCCAAACACGAGCAGGGTGATCTGGATCAACCGTTTGATAGTCACTCACATAAGGCTCAATGCGATGTCCGTCCCGGTCGCGCATATATAAGAAGAATGCGTTTGCAATGCCGTGTCGCCCTGGGCCGCGTTCTAAGGCTTCACGCCAGCCGTTGGAGGCCATCGAGTCGCAAAGATGAATCACATCTTGCACTGACGGCATCCATACCCCAATGTGATGGAGACGCGGGCCAAGCCCGTTGGTAAAGGCTAAGTCATGCACGGTGCCTTTGCGGTGCATCCAGGTTGCCATATAGGGTGACTCTGGATCACTCTTGTCAATGACAGTGGCTTCTGTAACGCGGAAACCGAGTTGTGAGACATAGAACTTGGTGGCTGCGTTGACATCATTGTGGAACATGTTGGCATGATCAATGCGCTGGACGCGGGCACCATGATACAGATGATATTTCTGCAAGATGTCTGCGCTACGTTCCATCTCATAGTAAAGCTCAAGCGGCATTCCAAATGGATCTGTTGTGCGCAAGGTGCGACCTTGCGCATGACGGTTGACCCATTTGACAGGCTGTCCAAGCGCCTCAAAAAAAGCGTGGGCTTTGTCTAAATCGTCTTCAGAGAACACTTTTAGCCCGATGTAGTTCACCTTAGGCGTGTCTCCTTTACGCAAGATCAGCGAATGATGATTCAGTTCTTCCATACCGCGCAGGTAGAGCGCGTCTTTGGTTTCTTCCTCCAAATGGTAGCCAACGAGGTCTACATAATATTCTTTAGAGTAACCAAGATCCGTGACAACCCATTCCATATGGCTAAGACGGACGATGTTAACGGGCGGGTAGTAGTTGATGGGATCGTTTGGCATAGAGTTAAGTGGAT
>JAHDIM010000148.1:0-6583 GCA_020630805.1 Anaerolineales bacterium | reverse complement strand
GCAAGAGAGCGCAGCATTTTTTGCAGCTCAATGAGTTGTTTTTCTAGTGTGTTGAATTCGTTTTGCCTAATGTACTGTAATCGCAGGGAAATCAATAATTGGGTATGAACCTCTGCTAATGAGCCGAGTGAGATGAAAAGAAATTGGCGGAATTCAGATCTATGCTGTCTAGCTTGACTTTCTGCAATATTAGACGGGACAGACACTGCTGCCCGTCTAATTTGATTAGTCAGCCCAAACTGCTCGTGTTTTGGCCATTGTTCAGTAACTTTATAAACAGCTTTTACAAAGTCAATTGATTTCTGCCAAACAATGAGATCGCGATAGCTCTAAACTCTACCCACTCTTCACTTTCCACTCACCACTTAGTCAGCCCCAAGCTTAGAAATACTATGTTCGCCCATGGCAATGCAGATGTTCTTCGTTTCCATGTAGAAGTCAAAGCTGTAGTCACCGCCATCACGGCCGATACCAGAATTCTTGACTCCGCCAAAAGGAGCAGGTAAGTGGCGGACGTTTTGGCTGTTAACCCAGACCATGCCTGCTTCGACTTTGTGTGCCATATTGAGGGCGCGCGTGACATCTTTGGTCCAGATGTAGGCTGTTAGCCCGTATTTGACACCGTTGGCAATTTCAAGCGCTTCGGCTTCGGTTTCAAATGGCATAGCGGTTAGGTATGGGCCAAAAATTTCTTCTTGGGCAATGCGCATGCTTGGGTTAGCGTCTTTCACAAACGTTGGATTGATGTAATTACCTGCATCGCAATTGGCTGGCATGCCGCCACCGCTGGTTTTCGTCGCCCCTTCTTCAACGGCCAAGTCAACATAGCTTTGGACCTTGCTCAAGTGACCAGCATCAATCAGTGGGCCGACTTCTGTTGCCGGATCCAACGGATTGCCAACTTTGATCTTCTTGACCCGTTCTGCCAGCCGATTGGTAAAGTCTTCATAGACTGATGTTTCGACGAGGAGGCGACTTGATGACGTACAACGTTCGCCGTTCAAGCTGTATTTCATAAAGATGGCGGCATCTAACGCGCGGTCAAGATCTGCGTCTGCAAAGACAATGACTGGATTTTTTCCACCAAGTTCAAAGTGTACCCGCTTCAGCGTTGGGGCACCTTGCTGCATGATCAATGAGCCGGTGTATGACTCGCCAACAAAGGCAATGGCTTTGATGTGTTCATGCTCAGTCAAGGCTTTCCCGACAGTCTCACCATAGCCGTTCACCAAGTTAAGGACGCCTGGTGGTAGACCAGCTTCTAAGCCCAACTCTGTCAAAATTTGGGCTGTGACTGGCGAAAGCTCGGCAGGTTTATGCACCACGGTACAGCCAGCAGCAAGCGCTGGGGCAATTTTCCAGGTACTTAGCATGAAAGGCGTGTTCCACGGTGTGATGACTCCAACCGGACCGATTGGCGTTCGTACAGTGTAGTTGAGATGATCGTTTGTTGGCAGCGTGAGGCCATCTTGGGCTCCTTCTGCGCGGTCGGCAAAGAAGCGGAAGTTGGCCGCACCGCGTAAGGCTGCCTTTGCCATGAAACGGATCGGTTGCCCAGTATCAAGCGACTCAAGCAGTGAGATCCGTTCGGCATTTTCTTCAATGAGGGCGGCATAGCGATACAGAATGTCGCGTCGTGTTTTGCCATCAAGCGCCGCCCACGCGGGAAATGCATCCCATGCTGCTTGGCACGCTAGATCAATGTCTGCGGCGGTGCCTTCTGCGACGTTACAAATTATCGAATTGTCGATTGGCGAGGATGTCGTGAACGTTTTTCCAGACGCGCCATCGACCCGTTGACCATTGATAATGTTTTTTACGCCGCGCGCTGCGACCTGCGCACGATATTGTTTGACGGAGGCCAAGTTTTCTTCAAATGTTTTTTTTGTAGCCATTGACTCAAATATTCCTTTCCATTGCGTTCGTCTTTCTATTTTCGCAAGGGCCGCGGGGCAAAAATTGCCAAGAACAAGTAGTTTTCGACTTGCTTGGTGTTAGGCAATTGTTTGCATAAAAGGTCTTTAGTCCACAGTTTTACGCGTAATTAGTGCCAGTTTGGTAAATACTGTAGATATTAAACGCTAAATTTTCCAAGAAATTTGCATATTGACGTCGTTTTGCGCAAGAATATAACTGTATGCCAACTTTTTGGCATTTTTTGATTTGCATTCGCAACTGGGAGGCTGTGCAAAAAATCAATGGCTATTCAAATTGTTACGGACAGCACGTGTGATTTGCCAACCGCTGTCTTACAAAACTTGGGGATTCATGTGCTCCCCAGCATTGTTCATATCAACGGGGAAGACTTTCGAGATACCTTAGATATTGAGCGTAATCTTCTTTATGAGAAGCTGGGGAACTTGAAGAACCAGATCTCAACTTCACCGGCACCAGCAATTTATTCACAACGTCTATTTGAACAATTTGCTCCGACAGATGAAATTTTGTGTGTGGTGCTCTCTTCTTCACTAAGTAAAACAACTGAGCACGTCAGACTTGGTGCGCAATCCGCGGGGCGGAACGTTACGGTGCACGACAGTCAGTCCATTACCATGGGACTTGGCTATCAGGTCTTAACTGCCGCGCAAGTCATTGCGCGTGGTGGCACTGTTGCAGATGCTGTTTCCGCAATGGAAGCGATTGAAGATCGGACGTTTTTATATGTCTTGCTAGATACTTTAGAGTTTCTGCGCCGCGGTGGCCGGGTTAGTAATGTTTCTGCTAGTGTTGGTGGGTTGCTGCAAATCAAACCAATTCTAAAGCTACAGTGGGGCAAGATTGACGTCTTGGCGCGGCAGCGGACGTACAAGCGGGCGTATAACAAGTTTTTAGACTACAGTCAGTTTCATGGTCGTCTTGAACGAATGACGGTGTTTCATGCCAACGCAGAAGATCGCGCCTTGGATCTGAAATATAGTCTGGCGCGCATTGTTGAAACGGATATTAATGTCAGTCCGGTATCGCCATCGTTAGGTGTTCATATTGGGCCACGAGCGGTGGGCGTTGTTGGTGTCATGAAAAACTAGCGCTGCCTTGCGCATGTTTCTGGCATGCATTAAACTTTCTCATCAGATTTGTGATCACAAATCACAAATCTGATGAGAATTAGAATTATCAAGCTTGGAAGCCTCGACTGCCACGTGAAAGTTTCCGACACCAACACGACCTATGACAAACGCTTATATTGTTGCTGCAAAGCGCACGCCAATTGGTAAATTTGGTGGGGCGCTCAAAGATGTGTCTCCTGTTGCACTAGGCGCGCACATTATGGATGCTGTCATGCAAGCAGCCGGTGCCCCCAAAGACGCACTTGATCTTTATATTATGGGGAATGTGCTTCGGGCCGGGCATGGACAGCTCTTGCCACGCCAAGCTGCAATTGCCGCCGGAATTCCCGACTTTATTGATGGGTATGCAGTCGATATGGTGTGTTCGTCGGCCATGATGGCAGTTGTAAATGCCGCAACAATGATCCGCGCTGGCGATGCTGATTTAGTGTTGGCAGGGGGCATGGAGTCAATGTCGCAAACTGGCTTTTTCTTATCGCATCGGGCGCGCTGGGGCTATAAGTATTTGGCGGGCAGACCGGAGCAAGTCAAAGACATTCTCGAATATGATGGCCTCACCGATCCGTTCGAGCAGACAAGCATGGGGGCTGAAACGGAACGCCTGACTGCGGATTACAACATCACCCGCGACGCTCTCGATGAAGTTGCCTATCAATCGCATCGCCGGGCTGCCGAAGCAACCGCGAACGGGACGTTCAAAGATACCATTGCTCCTGTCACTGTCAAAACGCGACGCGGTGACGTTGAAGTTAGCGTAGATGAAGGCATCCGCGCGGATACATCACGCGAAAGCCTTGCAAAACTCCGCGCCGCATTTGCGTCGGATGGCGTGCTGACCGCAGGCAATGCCAGCCAACTCAGCGATGGTGCTGCGGCGTTACTCATTGCTAGTGAGGCTGCGGTCAAGAAGTATGATCTGACACCGCTGGCACGCGTCGTTGGGTCAGGCATTGCGGCCGTGCCAAGTTGGCGCTTTGTTGAAGCGCCAGTCCCGGCTGTCAAAAAGATGCTAGACCGCCATAGCCTCTCAGTTGCTGACATTGATTATTGGGAAAACAACGAAGCGTTTGCGACCAACAGCGTGTTGTTTCACACAGAATTAGGCGTTGATCCTGACCGCCTCAACATCTACGGCGGTGGTATTTCATTGGGGCATCCAATTGGTGCTAGCGGGGCGCGTATTATTGTCACGTTGATCAATGCGTTGCAGCAGAATCAAGGGAAGTATGGCATTGCCTCACTCTGTCACGGCACAGGCGGTGGCACGGCTGTGTTGCTTGAACGGGTGTAGCGCAGACGAAATTCGTAAATGCAAAACGCCGCTTTGTTACGCAACAAGGCGGCGTTTTTTGTTTAATTCCACGCGGTAGTGACTTGATGCCTCATGTCACATTTGCATCAAGTTAAGGGTGCTTATGCAAATAATTCGTTTCTGCTAGCCAAAACGAAAGCACAGGTGTCATCCCAGACGCGAACGATTTGTACGAAAGTAGCTCAGTTGGCTCAGCGTCTGGGATCTCATTAATACCAAGGTGATAAAACAGCGAGCTATTGCAACGAGATCCCGCACACGCAAACTAGCTTTTTACTTTCTCTACGTCTCGTTCGTGTACGGGATGACACATACGCGCAGGGTTCGGCTAGCAGAAACGCTTAACTTGATGCGCATATGACATGATGCATCATGTCACTACCCTGTATTGAGGTTTCACGGCACTCAGCGTCGCACTTTGGCTTGCCAAAGTAATTCCCCCAATCTACGCAAAAATTGGCGAGAAGAAATCTAGCGTGAACAACAACACGCAAATCCCCACTAAACACACCATCAGGAACACCTGATAAATCTTGCCCCAAATGGAGGCGTCGCGGAAAGCGCGCACGATCAGCAAAATTGTTACGACTGCTAGCAAGACAACCACTGGTGCAAGCATAAAGACAAAGCGTGCGTTCGCAGGCAATCCTCCGTAATACAGTAAGGCTGTGTTGCTAAATGCGCCGGCAATCATCGCGATTAGGAGACCGATCATTGTGAGCGTGAGCAATCCCGTAATGACAATTAGCGTGCGACTTGAAACACGCGCGCCTTTGCGCTCAACTTCTTTTTCACTATTGCGAATTTTGCGGATCAGCCAAGCCAGCGGCCACAGGAGTAACCCAGACAACAGCATTAGGGCTAACGTAATCAGACTGCCAAATTGAACGACCGTTGGTGTATCTAATGCGGCCAGGCCATTCAGCATTGGCACTGGAATGACATTGGGATCAAGCACGCCTAATGCTTCTTCATCCGCATAACAAGAGGTATCTGGCGCGATGTCTGGATTGTTCAAGAAATCTTCGGCAATGCCAATGGAACACGCATTGCCACCCCAAATGTTGCCGTGACTGCCCAGTGGATTGACGATGTTGTAACTGTTGCTCAAATTAGCGGCAGCGTCTGCAGCAAACGTGGTCGGCGTGATGGGATCAAACCGGCCAGAGATGAGCATGGTTGGCGTATCGCTTTGCACCGGATCGCGAATGTCATCTGGCAGTTGCTCGACCCCCCAATCTACACAATTGGCTTGCATTGCGTCCACATCTTTGGCGGCATCTTCAGCAATGAAGTCGCGGACATCTGTCGTGACAGCATCGTTGCCGGAGAAATCACCGTATTCGGCACAGATGACTGAATAGTACATCCCGATGCTCATTGAATCGTCAAACGCGATTTGGGAGGCCAAGAATTCGAGCGCTTCAAAGTTGCCTTCTTCTGCGTCAGCCACAAATTTCGGGAAGGCCGCATAAAAGTCCGGCAGATAGAACATGGTGAACATCAGCCCGCGCAGTCCTTCGCCGGTCAGGACGCTTTCAAAGACTTCGCCGGTATCCCCATTTTCGAGCATTAGCGTTGCTGGCTCGGCGTCAAGCTTGTCATAGATGGCCAGCAGGCGGGGCTCTAAGTCAGCATAGAGGGCGCTACAGTCTGCATCGTCCTTACACGCGTCAAAATATTCGTTGTAAGCGCCGTTCTCAGAATGCGCAACCCAAGTGATGAAGTTCGTTTGTGTAGGAACCACCGAGTCCAAAATCACTGAGCGCAAGGCGGGTTGTTCTAAGCGAATGAGGTGCAGACCGAGCAAGGTGCCATAGGATACACCGTAGAAATTGTATTCATCGTAACCCAGCGCTTGGCGAATGAGATCCACGTCTTGGGCGTTTTCAATGCTGTCATAAGCCGACAGATTGATGTTTTCTTCATTCACCAGCCGATCTCGACACTGCAACAACGCTTCATCTGATAAGCGTTGGGCTTCATCTTCATCGGTAATCGTAAATAGCTGGGCTTGAATGTCACGGAATTCGACACAGTCTAGGCGCGGTTCAGCGTACTGCGTCCCGCGCTGATTGAACAGCACAATGTCCCGGTCAGCCGCAATTGATGATCCGGCAGCGGTAATCGAGAACACGCCAAATACATCGCCACCGGGTCCCCCTTGCGCAATGAACACCGGATCTGGCTTGGCATTGGTGCT
>JAHDIM010000497.1 GCA_020630805.1 Anaerolineales bacterium | reverse complement strand
GTTGAGAGTTGAGAGTTGAGAGTTGAGAGTTGAGAGTTGAGAGTTGAGAGTTGACATCAATCATAAATCAACTGTCAAATAGCAACGATCACCCTAGCGCCTGCGCAAAATCTGCAATTAAATCTTCAACAGATTCAAGTCCAACCGACACGCGAATCAAATTATCTTTGATGCCGGCTGCGGCGCGTTCTGCGGCGGTTTTGTCCCACCAAGTGGTGACGCTGGGATGACTCACTAAGCATTCTGCGCCCCCAAGGCTGGGGCCAATGATGGCAAGCTGCATCTTGTCGAGCACAGCTTCGCCATCCGCTAGGTCGCCTTCAAGCTCAAAGCTAAACAACCCGCCACAGCCGCTAAGCGTGCGCTGCGCCAAGTCATGTTCTGGATGACTCTCCAAGTCTGGATGCCACACTTTGGTGACGCGTGGATGATCTTCTAACCACTGTGCCAACTGTCGACACGTCTCATTCTGATGCTGCACGCGGACAGCCAATGTTTTCAGGCCGCGGGCAAGTAGAAAGGCACTGTTTGGGTCTAGCAAGCCTCCCGTCCAATTGAGCAGATCCATGAGCGGTTGCCAGAGTTCGTAACGACAGGCAATTGCACCGGCCAGAATATCGTTATGGCCGGAGAAGTATTTGCTGGCAGAATGGACCACAATATCAATACCGTACGCAATCGGGCGGACATTGAGTGGCGTCGCGAGCGTTGCATCGACCACGGTGAGGACTTGGTGTTTTTGGCCCAACGCAGCGAATTTCTCAAGATCTAGCACGCGCACATTGGGGTTCGTCAACGCTTCAGAAAATAGCATCTTGGTATTGGGCGTGATGGCCGCTTCTAAGGCGTCATAATCGCCAAATGGCACGATGACAGTTTCCACCCCAAATTTTTCCAACAGCTTCTGCGCGACATTGTAGGTATGCCGATACAAGTTACTCGTCAACACCAAGCGATCCCCCGCGCTTAGGAAGGTCAGCATCACCGCAGAAATCGCTTTCATGCCAGACTGCGTCAGCACCGCCGCTTCAGATCCTTCCAGCGCTGCAATGCGGTCCGCCACAGACAACACGGTTGGGTTGCCTTGCCGCGCATAGCCGCGACGGTCAATCTGCTTTTTCTGCACTCGATGCGTCATCACGTTGCGCAGGTCAGCTGTGTCCGTATAGGTAAACGGCGCAGTGTGCACAATCGGCTCTGAAATACCGTGGCCAGTTTTGGGAAAAGTAGTGCCAGCGTGAACAGCAGCAGTGTGAGGAGATTGGAATTGACGGGTTGGGTTGGTTGGCATAGATTCAATTTGACGCGTGAAGCGTAATTTTTGAGAGTTGCAAGTTGAGAATTGAAGTTGTGACCAGACCTTGGGTAAACCTCAACTGTCAACTTTCACCCTTTCACTTCTCAGAAAATAAAAAAGCCCTTTGTCGGTAAACAACAAAGGGCTAAGAAAATACAAATCTGTATGTCTTATCTGTCAGCTGCGAGGCAACTGGCGGAATTAGCACCCTCTAGGGTTGCTGAGGCGTCATCGGGCCGATCCCTCTACCTCTCTGGATAAGTT
>JAHDIM010000147.1 GCA_020630805.1 Anaerolineales bacterium | reverse complement strand
GCATTCGGCACGCCAACAATGGCGGGAATGCCATACTCACGGGCCACGACAGAGCCATGTGTCATTGCCCCACCGACTTCCATAATCAGGCCGCCGGCATTGATGAACAGTGGCGTCCAACCAGGGTCGGTAAACGGCGCGACCAAAATATCACCGGGATCTAAGCTTTCAGTTTGCGGATCGCGGATCACGCGAATGGTACCTTCCACCACGCCGGGTGCGACCGGGTTGCCAATCAGGGCTCCTTCCGGTGCATCTTCCACGCTGTATTTTGCAATCGGCGTTTCGCCATCGCTGGTCAGAATAGAGGGCGGTGCCATGTGGGCATACTGGGTAAGTTCAGCTTTACGCTTGGCGATCAGTTCAGCAGCGTTGGGTAGCTTGTGATTGGTCAGCGCCTGTAGTTCTGGCCAACTCAAGAACCACACATCATCTGCTGCGCGGATAAGGCCTTGTTCTATTAAGTCTGGCGTGATCTCTTTGAGCATTTCTTTGGCAACCCGCAGCATTTCGACTAATGCAAATTTGTGATGCTCCCGCAACACTGATCCATTTTCAGTGACATGCAACATCCGACGCAAGACGCGATTGCGTAACCCGCCAAGAAAATGAGATTGGGTCGTGTTGAGCAAGTCTGCAATGGCCGCTTCGCGCTTTTCTTCCAGCATATGGTGCTGTTTGCGATGGTTGCCCGGCGCATTTTGTAAATAGCTGGCAATGACTTGCAGCACTGGCAACGGTTCTTCATACCAACGCAACGCCTGAATATCGATTTCTGCTGAGGCACGGCTGCCATACATTTTTAGAAACTTTTCCCAGAGTACAAAGAATACAGCTGTATCTGGTAATGCTTTCGCGGCTGCAAGAAATGCGGTGCTATCCGTTTCAAGGGTTTCAAATAGGGCAACTAGCGCAGCTGACTTACGGGCTTCGTCTGCTAAGTCACCAATGGCTAAGTTCATTTCAGTCACCACGTTGCCGGGGAAAGCAAGATCAAAGGTCTCAAGCGACTCAGGTTTGGCTTTACCTTGCCCGATGCGCCGGATCAGCTGCGTGGCCAATGCGCCAGCAATCGCAGTCGGGATCCAAAAGATGGGACCTTCATAGAGCGTATTAATGCGCTCAACCGCAGCATTGATTTTTCCAGCGCTGGTGCTGGCCTTGTCAATGCGTGCTTGACCTTGCCGCGTTCCCTCTCGTAGAACCTGTGTGGCCTTTTCAGGAAAATCCGTCAGGTCGCGCCACAGCAAACTCGCCATAATCTGACGAACAATGCTGACCCCACCGAGGATTGTTTTGAATGAAAACCGAATACTGCTAGGACGCTGAAATTCAGGACGCTGCATGACACTGCGCATCATTTCAGGGGCTAGGGCATCAAACTGGCCAAGGACATTGAGCACCAAGCGACGAAACAAGCGATGCCGCATCAGTTCCGTCAAGTCAGCATACAGCCGCCCACCGCTTGCTTTGAGTACCGCTGTTTCAACTTCTCCTTTTGGTTGCCCCAATGGTAAAACGGTCGCCATGCCTGACATGCCCAAAGGGGACATCACATTGGTCATCATCTGTTGGTTTGCCACGCTGAAATACACATGCAAACTGTCATCTGGAGATTTCAAATTTTCAATCGGATACAGTGACGTAATTGGGCGGGCTTGCAGTAAATAGAGCGTATCGCCAACGCGGGCCCATTCAATGTCCTGTGGCGCGTTGTAATACGCTTCAACTTTTGCCCCTAAGGTTGCCAACTCAACAATTTCAGCGTCAGACAAGACCGTTGCGGTTTGCTGTTCCGGCGTCAGATCAACTTGATTGATGCCCCCTTCCCGCACCGGATAAATAGCGATGAGCTTGTTGGCAACCTCTTTCTCAACAATCGTCATGTCACGTTTGTCTACCCGATACGCATCTGGTGAGACTAAGCCGCTGACGAGCGCTTCGCCGAGCCCATAACTGGCATCGATGGTGGCGGTATGCCGATGGCCCGTCAGCGGATCTGCGGTAAACAAAATGCCCGATGTTTCTGACATCACCATCTGTTGGACAACCACGGAAAGCTGCACTTCCCGGTGTGGAAAGTCATTCTGCACCCGATACAGAATTGCGCGATCGGTAAACAGTGAAATCCAGCAGCGGCGCACCGCGTCTAGCAGAGCAACTTCACCAATTACATTGAGGTAAGTGTCCTGCTGTCCAGCAAACGAGGCATCTGGCAAGTCTTCGGCAGTGGCGCTGGAACGGACGGCATAAGCATGCGCATTGCCGGAGGCTTGCCAAGCGGCGCGTACTGCCGTTTCAATTTCAGCTGGCATGGGCACAGTCAACAGGGTTTCTCGAACATGCTTACCGACTTTCCGGGCGATGTCTAAATCATCGGTGACGGTGTCAAGCTGTTCGTAGAGCGCCGCCGCATCTGGATAGCTATCCACAAATTGGGTAAATGCATGTGTTGTGACGCAAAATCCGCTTGGAATGGGGAAGCCAGCATGGGTGAGTTCCCCAAGGTTCGCCCCTTTACCGCCCACAATTGGCAGGTCAGTTGCTCTGATTTCTGAGAATGGAAGGGTCAGTACGGTTGAAGTTGTCATAGTAGTCCAGAGAGTCCGCGGTAGAGAAGAAAGCACCCTAAAGCCAATGTCACAATCCAGCTAAGCTGGCTGCTGTAACGGCTGATGGCAGTCTTGATTCGATTTAGATAATCCGCTGCATAGCGGGGGAATACAAGGTAAATGGTCAATGGCGCCAAGATTGAGGTGCAAAATGTTAGCACCAGCGGGATCAACATCGGTAATGTCGTTGAAAGCGGCAGCGTGCTAAGCAACAGAACCGACACAGCAGAGACAAAAATGGTCAGGTTCTTGACGTTTACGAGCGAGATGGTCGCTGCTAAACCAAAGGCTTTGAGTGGCGTGATGCCAGCGACTAATTTAGCAAAGCGTGAGTTAGTATCAGTCGTTTCAGTTTGAGTTTTAGACTGTCGCCAGCTGCGCAGACTCAGCAACAGGAGTAAAACGCCAACCCCAACCAGCACCATTGAGGTGGTCGGGCTTTGCACGGTTGCTTGGTTCGTTTCTACAATGCTGACGCCAAACACCAAAACGGCAATGCCAATTGCGCTGTACATCAGCAAATAGCCGCCAGCGAAAGCAAGAGCCGTGCGCAATCCTTTGTCTGACATGAGCAGCAAAATCATGAGCGTAATAGAGCCGGGAGAAATGATTCCAACACTTGCTAACGCCAACGCTTGCAGAAAAACACTATACATAAAAGTCGTCCAATTCAACTCAACCCTATTGAAAGCAATCACTTTCAAAAGAGATGTTTAGATAATAGCAAAGCGCCTAATGAAAGTCAACACTTTCATATGAGATAATTTGGATTAGACCTGTGATCCATTCCTACAGCGGTTTGGAATACATTCACACAAGATCAAGACTTAACACAATGCCCAAAGTAATTGATGAAGCCCAACTCTTCCGAGACGTCATGCAAATGGTGATTCAGCATGGCTATGCAGGCGCAACGACCAAGATGCTGGCAAAAGCGGCTGGAATTGGCGAGGTGACGTTATTCCGGAAATATGGCAATAAAGCCCAACTGGTGCAAAAAGCGATGGTGTCGCTAGCCGAAGAATATGACTTTGAAGGCAGCGTGCGCTACACAGGGGATTTACAAGCGGACTTGTTGCGCGTTGTAGAGGCCTACCAAACCTCTTCAGCGCAAGATGGTCGGTTTTTCTACACCATTCTGATTGAGTCAGAACGGCATCCTGACCTAGCCGTTGCGCTGGATAGCTTGCGGGGAAGACTGGGTGTCGTTGGGCAATTGCTCATGCGCTATCAGATGGAAGGGAGTCTCAAACCAATGCATCCGGTTCACATGCTGGCCACCCTTATCGGGCCAATTATTGCCCTGAACATGCTCAGTACAGCAATGAAAGGTATGCCTATTCCGACGCTTGATTTAACCCAACATATTGAAAATTTTATAGATGGATATCGACCATAGTCTCTGAAGCCTCTACTTCACCTAATCCTTCAGACCAAACAACTCCAGTGATATGCTAAATTTAGTTAGACGCTAACCCAATTCCGGAAACGTTAGAGGCACGGCGTTAACCAAGCAGTACACCCAGTAACCTCTTGTTGCCGCACTATGACCTCAACTGAAGATCCAAAAACTTACGTTCCACAGTCGGAATGGAAAGCACACGTTTGGCAAAATGCCGAGCTAGACTACATTGCAAAACGCCGCGAGGCCGTCGGGATTTATGAAACGCCATTTACTGGCGCAAATGATCCCGATTCGTGGCACAACGCACCCATTGGGCTGACGTTTTCTGGCGGTGGCATTCGCTCGGCGACTTTCAATTTAGGCATCTTACAAGGGCTGTCTGACCAACGGATTTTGCCGTACATTGACTATCTCAGCACAGTGTCCGGCGGTGGCTACATTGGTGCCTGCATGACGTCCCTACTATCGCCTGAAAACAGCAATCCCGACTCCATTAGACGGCAATTTAGTACCCGACGCGAGGAATTCCCACTCGACAAAAACCTCATCACATTCAAGCATCGCAAACAACCAATCGCGCAAACGCCAGACGACCACGCTGACTTTTCAAGCGGTATGAATGCCCAAGTCGCACACCTGCGCCGCCGAGGGAACTTCATCATTCCTGATTTCACACTACTGTCGATTGACACGTTGCGCGCAATTGGAGCGGTCATCACCAGCATGTTCTTCACCATTGCCCTGTTCATGCTGTTCTTTTTGACGGTTGCAGCCGCGCACTACTTCTTCTTTGCTTTGTTCGCGCCAGGACTCATGGATCAGGAAGCGCTGCGCAACGCGCTCACAGCCCAACAGATTCAAGTGCCTGTCATTGGTCGCCTTGGCTCTTTCCGAGCTGTCTTGAGCCTCATGCGCTTAGCAGATTTTGGTCTGAGCAATCCACTGTGGCTGGCCTTTGCATCCGGTGGTGGGGCGGGATTCATCTCAAGTTTGCTCATTTATAGCATCAAGCCGGCGTCAAGAAACTACAAACTGATTGAGAAATTTGGAGAGCGTCTGAACGGCTTTCGCAGCAGTCATGAAACATCCTCAAATGAAAAGAACTATGTGACCGGCATTGTCTGGGCTTGTATCGGTTTGGTCTTTGTGGTGCTGGTCGTTGTCGCATTCGGAGGAAAGGTCGTTGCTGCCAGCGCCAACGGCTCAACCGCAATTTCTACCGACGATGTCTACTGGCTCTTTTGGCCGCTCGTATTTTCACTAGGAGTGCGGATTGCCACCGTCGGGCTGTATCCGTTCTTCATGCGTGGTAAGAAATGGTCTTATGGCATGCGCTCGGCTCTTTCAACATTTCAAGGTAGTGCCACCTACGCTCTGATCTTCGCTTTCATTGCGACGATACTCGTCATCCCGCAGTACGTCCCCATTTCCCCCGAAGCTGGCCCCAGTGCCTTACCTGCCGCAACCACTGTGGCCTTGTCTACAATCTGGGCCGCGCTGCTGTCGCTTACTGGCGGGTCAGGCTCGCAGAATGTCTTCGTGCGTCAAATCAATCGGCTGCCGCAGCGAGTACGCAATTTCCTATTGGGTCTGTTTGTCTGGGGAGTCATGCTGGGCGGGATCTACTTTTATCAGGTCTTGTTCGAGCGCATGTATCAGACTTGGTTTGACGGGTGGCGCGGATTCATCTTCGCAACCACCCCACCTGTCTGGTACAACCTCTTGTTGGTCGTCGGTATCTTTGGCGCAGCCGGATTAGGCGTGCTGATTATTGGCGTATTCGTCAATTTCAATAAAGTGTCACTGCACTACTTCTACCGAGACCGCATTGCAGACACGTACCTCCGAACAGTTGCGATTGGTGAAAATGGGCAGCCCGTTGAAGTCCGTAACGACCGCGAAAAAGCAATGAAAGATGTCAATCCGGACGGCTCCACCGCCCCATATCACATCGTGTTGTGTGCATTGAACCTGCTCGGCTCTAGTAATTTGGATCGGAAAGATCGCAAGTCAGACCAATTCACGTTCACCCGCGACTATTGCGGGTCAGACACAACCGGCTACGTCAGAACTGAAAAGTACCTGGTTGTTGAGGATGAAAAAGCGCAGCGCAAACGCCCTAAGGGAAGCAGTAAATCTGGTGAGCAGCATCATAATGTGGGGGTGAAATTGTCACGCGCCGTTGCCATTTCCGGCGCCGCAGTCGGCTCTGGCATTGGGCAGTACTCATTTTTTGCCGTCGCATTTATCACGACGTTGCTCAATATTCGGCTGGGGTATTGGATTCTGAATCCAAATTATTATGCGCGCGCTGGTAAGCAAGTAACCACACTCTGGAGCCGCCTAAGCGCTAAGCTGTTCCCGCATCCGCTGGGAGAAAGAGCAACGTTTTGGCCAAAGTATTTGCTGTTAGAAATGTTTGCCAACTCCAATGCTGGAGCGCTGGTCAATATTTCAGACGGTGCGCACACTGGCGACAACATCGGGATTATTCCGCTGCTCAAGCGACGCTGTCGCGTGATTTTTGCGGTCGATGCTGGGACAGACAACAACTATCACTTTGAAGACTTAGCCAACGCCATTCGCCAAAGCTACATCGATGAAGGGATTGAGATTGTAGAACTCAACCTAGACGCCATTGAACCAGACCCTGACACCGGATTTTCCAAACAACACGCCGCGATTGGACAAATCAAATATCCAAACAAAAACGGCAAAGCCCCAGATATCGGCTGGCTTGTGGTTATCAAACCCACATTGACCGGTGACGAAGGCGTTGACCTCAAGACCTACAAGAAAAACAACAGCACCTTCCCTCAGCAGACCACGGGAGACCAGTTCTTTGATGATAATCAGTTTGAAGCCTATCGAAAGTTAGGTGAGCAGTCCATCAACCATGTGTTGAAATATCTCGACGGCTATAGCGCTAGTTGGCAATATCACATACATGCAATGGAAGCGTGGAAACATCTAGTCGATAAAAATCAAGATAGTCTCAAGCGAGATCGACTATTACAGGCAGAGTTTCTAAAGCGCTGGAGTGACTTCCACACCAGTATCGATCAGCTATCAGTGACCGATTTAGAACAAGACCCAACCTATGCGACCCAAATCCGCGCTTGGAAGACTCTGCGCGATGCGACCCAAGCACTGGGCGAAAACTGCAGTGCCTGTCTAGAAACATACGTCACAAAAAAATGGCCCAAAGCAGACCGCTCAACCGCATTCCAAACGGCTTGGAATGAAATTATGGACGAAGACGTGGAAATGCCAATTGCAACAGAAGAAGAGGCATATGATGCCATCTTAGCCGCCCCAATCACATTTGCGCCAAGCCGGGCAACGTCTCCACTTCAACCAGCAATAGAAGACGACTACGCCATGCCAAATGTCGCACAGAACACCCAGCAAGCTGTGCCCGAAGACCTGCCTTCCGGTGTCGGGGTCGATCTCAGCGCCTATGAAAATGCAGTAGATATCTTAAGTATTCAAAAAGCATTTCCGGGCAATGAAAACACGCCGCTTCCACAGATACAACCGCGGTCTGCTGCCCCACTGCCAGCGTCTGTCCGTGAGATTGTGCCCATGCCGCCGCGATCCGCATTTTTCTCCGCTGCGGTAATGAAAGCTTGGGCAATTAAGATGAACCCAAAGCAAGGGTAAGTGCATGCCTCAACGCTGAACGTTGGGTGTAAGGAACCCTCTCATCTACACCTCTTCGGCGTTGCGCGTCGCAAGATACGCAAGTGGGGAAAAACATCCAACGACAAACGCTGCCGCAATCCATGGCCAAGGGTTGCGGCCAATTTTCTTTGCATCACGGAACATCCAGACCATCACCATCACAATCGCAATGACTAGGTCCAAATAAATTTGGATAGATGCCCAACTGAAAGTAATAGCATTCGGAAATCCCATCACGCCTTCATTCACAAATGCCAATATGGTGGGAATACCCAAAATTACCATGGCAACGATGGCAAACAGTCGCGCAGTAGATTGTTTCATAAGTTTGTCTCCTGATATTTGCGTAGCAGTCGCTACATAAATATTGTAGCACACGCTACACAACATGCGCATTAGCTCTTAAGACTCCGGAGTGACAAAAATTGACTGATCAGTCATTTTTTAGTATTCTCTAATTCATGAGCGACAAACGCACTCTGATCCTTGAAGCAGCAATCGAATTATTTGCAGCAAACGGCTTCTGGAATACGCCCACATCCAAGATCAGCAAGCACGCAGGTGTATCCACTGGCACCTTGTTCAATTACTTTGCGTCAAAAGATGCCCTTATCGATGAAGTCTACTTAGTGCTGCGTAAAGAACAAAGCCAAGCCATGCGCGATGACTATCCTGTCGATGGCACCGTTCGTGAGCGGTTTGAACATCTTTGGTTTCGTTACATCATGTGGGGCTTAGAGAACGATGTTCGTTACCAACTGCTTAGACAAATGAAATTACAAGACCTCATGAGTCCGGAAGCCCAAGAACGGTCAACCAGCGAAATGGAGTTTGCCGCGCAACTGATCATTGACACACAACAGGCAGCAACGTTCGGCGAGATGGACCACGAATTTATGCAAGCACTACTCCTGGCCCAATTAGAGGCCGCTGTCATGTTTGCAAAGCAGAAAACGCTCAAAGACATGGCCCTTACCAAACACATTACCCAGAGCTTCAACGTTTTTTGGACTGGCGCAACAAGCTAGTCCTAAAAAATTTCTCAACAACACTGACTGAACAGTCAATCGAAAAACAGGAACAGAAAAAGATGAGTAACAAATGGACCGCCGCAGATATTCCAAATCTTAGCGACAAGGTGATTATCGTCACTGGCGCAAACAGTGGGCTTGGTTTGGAATCAACTAAACTATTCGCAGCAAATGGCGCGACTGTCATCATGGCCTGCCGGAATTTGAAAAAGGCAAACGCAGCATTAGAGGAAATTCACAATAACTTCATCGATGCACAAGTGTCTGTCATGGAGCTAGACAACGCCAGCCTTGCATCCGTCAAAGCCTTTGCAGACGCGTTCAAAGCAAAGTACGACCGCTTGGATGTCCTACTCAACAACGCTGGCGTCATGGCAATCCCCCGCACGGAAACGGCAGACGGGTTTGAAATGCAATTAGGCACCAATCACTTAGCGCACTTTGCCCTGACAGGACATCTGCTGGATGTGCTTACTAGCACACCAGGAGCACGGGTCCACAACACCTCTAGTAGCGCCGCGTTTGGTGGTCGCATCAACTTTGATGACCTGATGGGCAAAGACAGCTATGGACGCTGGACAGCTTATGGGCAAAGCAAGTTGGCAAACGCAGCCTTTGCAACCGAGCTGAACAATCGGCTCAAAGAGGCTGGGCATAGCACCATTTCAAACTCATCACACCCTGGGTTGGTAATGACGAATTTGCAAACCAATAGCCTAGATCATTCTGGTGCCCCACTTGGCGAACGCATTATGTACGCAATTTTTGGCAGCCTCATGGCGCAAGATATCGACATGGGCGTGTTGCCACAGGTGTACGCATCTGTTGGTGAAGGTGCTAAAGGCGGGGTTTTCTATGGCCCGAAGACCTTCCGTCTACGAGGTTATCCAGCGGAACAACGCTGTAACGCCATGCTCAATGACCGCGCGGCACTCAAGCGTTTCTGGGACATATCAGAACAACTCACTGGCGTGACCTACGCGTTCTAGAAAAATATACATCGTCACGGGGTAGTGACATGACACGTCATGTCA
>JAHDIM010000146.1 GCA_020630805.1 Anaerolineales bacterium | reverse complement strand
GCTCTTGGTTGTAGTTTTTGTCACTGAAAAGACGCACAGTGCAGTCGCGGCGGCAAAGGCCATCAAAATGAGAGGTTCAAGCCAATTTTGAATGCCAAAAATACTGTAAGCGCCAGAGAGTACGAATGCAGGAAACCATTTCTCAGTGGTCCACATAAAGCAGCCGCGGATCAATTCAATGGCAGTGACGTGCTGGTTTGCTGTATCTTCGTGGAGAAAAAAAGCGCTTGAAGGTGTTGTAAGCGCTCGAAATAAGATAACCCCGCACACAACAAGCAAATACTGTAAGCGAACATCTTGACGTAGTCTATTGAGCATTTTTGACTTGTTCAGTTGTAAGCGTATCGACGCCTAGGATGGGTGTCTTGAGGATTGAACGGGCTTTTGAGAGGTCTAAGGTAAGGTCAGCCGCCCGCCGCAGCCCACTTTCTTGAATGGTGATCGCTCTAAGAGTTTCTCGTTTGGAGAAGCCAGCTAAATCTAGCACGTGGTTGCCGTAGTCCCAACGCGACATCCGTGTGGACCCACAAAGATTGAGCAACCCAGCATGATCCGTCTGCGCTAATTCGATCAGCAATTCCGCTAAGTTCTCAACCCAAATTGGACAACGATATTCATCTGTAAACAAAGTGACTGTTTTGCCTGCCTCAAGACCTTGCATGAGCCAAGTCGTTTGATGGTCAATTGGATTGAGGCTAAAAATCAGTGAGGTACGGGGCACTGCCGCACTAGGCACAAGTTCAGCGATAATTTGTTCGGCCTCAGTTTTCGCGACCCCATATGGGCTGATTGGAGACGGAGAGACATTATCTGCATACGGCGCGTCAGTACCATCTAGCAATGCGTCTGTGGAGACAGCGACTAAACGCGCTCCCGTTGCATTCACAGCCATACACAGGTTACGTACTTGGTCTGGAATGTCTGTCACGCTTGCCATTGAGACCGCTGTATGAATGACATAGTCTGGCTGAATCGTTTTGAACAGAGATATTACCGCATCTGCGTCTAGCAAATCAACTTGGTGGGCAGTGCCAACCAAATCTGCTGGAGGATGCGTATTCCGATAGGTATAGTGCACGTCAACGTCTTGTGCTTTACGCACCACCCATTGTCCAAGCAGGCCTGACCCACCCGTTATAAGTAATGTTTTCATGCGGTTGTGAGGCTGACGTAGGCCGCTTTGGCAGCAGCTTGCGCGGCTTTGCGTTTGCTGCTGCCTTTGCCAACACCGTACACGGTGTCGTTAAGGCGCGCTTCCACCACAAACTGTTTGTCATGATCTGGACCAGATTCCCCGACGGTGACATAGTCAGGTGTAATCCCCATTTCAGCTTGTGTCCACTCTTGCAATTGGCTTTTGCTATCAATGTCAGACTCTTCTGAAATGATCTGCGCCGCGCACGGTGTAATGAGAGGCACCAACGTATTTGTAACGGCCTCAATACCTTGATCAAGATACATCGCGCCCAGTACCGCTTCTAGCGTGGAACACAATATTCGGTCGCGGTCACGACTGGCTTGGTCTGACTCACCTCGCCCTAAGCGGATGTAGTCACCTAAGTCAAACGTACGCGCAAATGTCGCCAGAGTCTTGGTCTGCACTAAGGCGGCGCGTACGCGCGTCAAGCGCCCTTCTTTCAAGTCTGGATACGTCCGAAATAACCAATCGGCCACGACAAAATCTACAACTGCATCGCCTAAATACTCGAGGCGTTCGTTGTCACCGCCAACATCGTCGTGCTCATTGAGAAATGAAGTATGTGTGACCGCTTGTTGCAACAAGCTCTGGTCTGAGAATGCGACGCGCAATGCGTCTTGAAGTTCAGTAATTGGTCGTTCCATATCTATCTGTCAGCCCGAAGCCGACACCAAATGATACCGGATTCTGCTTAAAAGAAAACCGCACAAGACTGAAATCTTGTGCGGTTCTGAGGGTTGTGTAGCAATCGTTAGGTTACGGTTATTCAACCTGAGCAGACAAGAAGTGCAATAGGTCGATTTTTGTCAAAATTCCCAACACATGCTTGTGATCATCGGTGATGATGGCCACGCCATCATCATTGACTTGTGGCAATAAATTCGCCATTGGCGTGTCGGCAGAAATGGTCAACGGCTCACGATTTACAATTGCGGCAATGCTCTCCCCCTTCGTGTGCTGATGCTCACTAGACAGCATATGCGTCAACAAATCTACTTCACGCACAACACCAACGAGATGCGCACCGTCGTCTACAACCGGCGCTTGTGAAATGCCATACTTTTTCATTACGGCCACAACGTCTTCGACAGTCGCATTGACAGAAACGGTAATCACATCGCTGCCGTCTTTAGAAGACTGAATGTCTTGGGCCACAAAGGTGCGCTTTTGACGGTCAAGGTAACCGTTCTCACGCATCCAGACATCGTTGAAAATCTTACCCATGTAGCTACGACCCCCGTCCGGCAAAATGACAACGAGCGTGTCATCTGGACCTAGATTGTGCTCACGCGCATATTTCAAAGCCCCCACCACTGCTGCGCCACCAGAGCCGCCAGTAAAGATACTTTCTTCTTGCACTAAGCGCCGCGCCATCACAAAGCATTCTTTGTCATACACGCGCACCATTGAGTCGACAACAGACAAGTCTAGAGAAGTCGGCAAGAAGTCTTCCCCAATCCCTTCAACTTTGTAACTTTCTGCTTCTGCGTCTTCATTGCCCGCATGCAAATCTAGCAAGATCGACCCTTCAGGATCGATCCCAACGATTTGAATGTCAGGGTTTTGTTCTTTCAAGTACCGTCCTGTTCCGGTGACAGTACCACCCGTCCCAAGCCCGACCACGAAGTGGGTCAACTTGTCACCAATTTGATCCCACAGTTCAGGGCCAGTGGTTTCATAGTGCGTACGCGGATTTTCTGGGTTGTGATACTGATTCGCCAAAATTGCATTTGGCGTTTCGCGCACTAGCCGGTCAGCCACGGAATAATAGCTGCGGGGGTCTTCAGGCGCAACCGCAGTTGGTGTCACAATGACTTCTGCGCCGAATGCGCGCAACACATCTACTTTTTCTTTAGATTGCTTGTCGGCAACCACGAAGATACAGGAGTAGCCTTTGAGCGTGGCAGACATGGCTAGCCCTACCCCAGTATTCCCAGAGGTTGCTTCCACAATGACACCGCCAGGCTTTAGCCGCCCGCTTTGTTCGGCCTCTTCAATGATGTATTTGCCAATGCGGTCTTTGATGGACCCACCAGGGTTGAGATATTCAAGCTTGACGTAGATATTGCAGTCAAGCCCGTCCGTCACTGAATTGAGCTTGACTAGTGGGGTGTATCCAATGGCTTCAACAACGTTGTCATATACTTTCTTCATAATTGCTATGCCTTTGAAATTGCGCGAAGCAGATCGTTTGTTAGATCGTCTGCATTTTCAATCCCAACAGAGAGTCGCACCAAACTTGGATCAACCGCCAATGGTGAGTTTGCGACAGTTGCATGGGTCATTGGCGCCGGCAATTCGATGAGTGATTCCACCCCGCCCAACGATTCAGCTAACGTAAAGAGTTCAGTTTCTTTGACTAAGCGAACTGCTGCATCAACACCGCCATCTTTGAGCGTGAAACTCACCATCCCGCCGGGACCTGACATTTGGCGTTGGGCTAATTCATACTGTGGATGCGAGTCCAATCCCGGATAAATCACTTCTTTGACTTTTGGATGATCTTCCAACACACGTGCAATTTGAGTCGCATTCTTGCAGTGTTGGCGCACCCGAATGGCCAGTGTCTTAATCCCACGCAGGGTCAAGAAGCAGTCCATTGGCGCAGGTACACAGCCAATTGAGTTTTGGAGATAGTGCAAACGCTTTGCAATGTCTTCATCGTTGAGGATGATTGCGCCACCCACGACATCTGAGTGCCCGTTGATGAACTTCGTCGTACTGTGTACAACAAAGTCGGCACCAAGTGTCAGCGGTTGTTGCAAAATTGGAGATGCAAAGGTGCTATCGACCCCTAACCACGCGCCCCCTGCATGGGCAACATCTGCAATCGCAGCAATGTCTGAGATTTTCAACGTTGGATTTGTGGGTGTTTCAAACCAGACTAGTTTCGTATTCGGCTGCATAGCGGCGGCGACCGCTTCAGGGTCAGTCATTTCCACAAAACTGAACTCAATGCCATAGACTTCCAGTACATTTTTGAATAGGCGGAATGTGCCCCCATAGACATCGTTACCACTCAAAACGTGTTGCCCTGGCTCAATCATCCGCAGGATGGTGTCAATGGCTGACATCCCCGAAGAAAATGCCAACGCATGGTTGCCTTTGTCCAAAGCAGCCAAAGAACGTTGTAACGCAGACCGCGTTGGATTCGCAGTACGAGAGTAGTCATAGCCTTTGTGCTCATTAATACCTGTCTGCGCATACGTCGATGTTTGATAAATCGGCGTCATTACCGCTGCCGTCGTCGGATCTGGTTCAACCCCAGCATGCACAGCTAGAGTTTCGATGTCGAATTCTGAGTCAGTTTTCATTCGGTTCCTCGATATTAGATAGGGTTATCGTACGTTCTCAATTGTAGGTGATTTGTTACCCAAAAAAACAAACAGACACATCGAAAGATGTGCCTGTTTGTGTTGCTTATTCTTGTTATTGCTCAACGAAGTCTCCGAATACTCAAAAGTTCAACCTTGCCATTCGTGCAAAATCTTATAGAGCTTTATTCTCTTTATGTGAGAAAAGATATTGTGTCGCTAGACTGAATTCAGTGCAATCACGGCATTGTGACCGCCAAACCCAAAAGCACTGTTGATGACCGCATTGATCTCGCGTTCTTGCGCTTCGTTTGGCACCACGTTTAGGTCACAGTCTGGATCTGGCGTTTCATAGTTGATAGTAGGTGGGGCAACATTGTCGCGCATAGCCATCACGCTAAACACGCTTTCTAATGCACCCGTTGCCCCCATACAGTGCCCTGTCATTGATTTGGTAGAGGACATTGCAACTTTGTAAGCATGATCTCCCAGAGCATTCTTGACCGCCAAGGTCTCCATCTTGTCATTCAAAGGTGTAGACGTGCCGTGCGCGCTAATGTAGTCAACATCTTCAGCATTTAGCCCAGCCATTGAAATTGCATTTTTGATAGCGAGTGTCGCGCCTTCTGCGGTTTCATGCGGCGCGGTAATATGATACGCATCAGAGGTGCTGCTGTAGCCACCAATCTCAGCATAAATAGTTGCCCCACGCGCCTTCGCAGCTTCATATTCTTCCAAAATTAGGATGCCGCAAGCTTCACCCATCAGCAACCCACTGCGGTTTGCATCAAATGGCTGTAGACCAACTGGATTTGTACTCATCGCACCCATGCGCGCAAAGGAAGCAATTCCAATCGGGCTAATGGTGGCATCTGAGCCACCAGCAACGACCATGTCACAAACGCCACTCCGGATCCAACTCCAGCCAAGACCAATGCCATCAATACCAGAGGCACAGGCTGAGGTCACCGATTGGGCTGGCCCACGTGCGCCAATTTCAATCCCAACCATTCCAGAGCCACCATTTGGCATCATCATTGGAATAAGGAATGGAGACACGCGGCGGGGGCCGCGAGTCTCATCATCTACGGTGAGAATACCGTCTTCAAGTTTTTCTAGTCCACCAATGGCCGAGCTAATTGACATGCCAACGCGGTGCGCATTTGAGTCAGTAATTTCATACCCAGAGTCAGCCAAGGCTTCTTTCGTGGCCGTTGATGCAAATTGTTCGTATCGTGAGCGTCGGCGTGAATCGCCGCGGCTCATTGTCAATGTTGGGTCATACCCCTTGGCTTCTGCTGCAATTTGTGTCGACAAATTAGAAGGGTCGAACAATGTAATTGGTGCAACACCGTTGACACCGTTAGCACAGTTTTCCCAGTTTTCTTTTGCATTGAGACCAATTGCGCTAATTGCGCCAACCCCAGTGATAACAACTCTTCTCATAAGGTTCCTTCCGTTCCCGGCTCGCCTGTTTCTATGGCTAAATCCGAGGTATTACTCCATTCGCTCCATGACCCAACATACAAGCGATATCCATCCATTCCAGCATGTGACAATGCCAGCGCATTGTGACATGCTGTTACCCCAGAGCCACAGTACAGCACCGCATTTGTGATCGGGGTTTTGTCTAACACTTGGCTAAATCGTTCGCGAATTGCATCTGCTGACTTCAACGTTTTGCCTGCAGTGAGGTTTTGTGCAAACGGTGAAGAGCGCGCACCAGGAATGTGCCCGGCTTTCGGATCTAGCGGTTCCATTTCGCCACGATAACGCTCTGGAGCACGCGCGTCTAACAAGGTCATCTGCCCCGTATGCAGGCTGGAAACGACCTCTTCTTGATTAACAATCAAATTCGGATTCGGTTGCGCATCAAATTTAGCTGGCGAAATATTTGGTTCGTCAGATGACACTGGATATTCACCTGCCACCCACTCTTGCCAGCCACCATCTAAAACGGCCACATTCGAATGGCCCAACCAACGCAACAGGAACCACAGGCGTGACGCAATTGCGCCACCCATGTCATCATAGACAATAACTTGCGTCGCGCTGTGGATTCCCCAAGCGCCTAACGTGGCAGCAAGCGTATCAACAGTTGGCAATGGATGCCGTCCGCCGCGCTTGTCAGGTTGCACTGGCCCTGACAAATCATCATCTAAATGGGCATAGCGCGCATTTGGAATATGAGCGATTGACCAGGCATTGCGACCAGCTTCAGTGTCTTTCAAAGAAAACCGGCAGTCAACAATAACAAGGTCTGCTCTATTCAATTGTTCAGCAAGTGTGGATGCAGAGATCAAGGTCGTGTGTGACATCAGGAGAATTTTAGCAGACGAAGATTTATATTCAGCATGACCAAGCGCATAAACAAGCAGTAAAATCAATGCATGTTGAACCCAAAGTTGCGCCCCATTGGCGCGCGTACCCAAATGGAGAATGGTTATCCCTATCTAGTCTTGGAAGATCCATTCGCGCTAAGTGCTAGAACGCTAGCAGTGCCACAACCTTGGGTACCCATTTTGCACGCCCTAGATGGACAGACTTCCGTCGATGAACTCTATACACGAATGCAAGTGCACGGCATTGGGAAGAGCCAAATTGACGATTTACTAGCGGCATTGGACGACACATATCTCTTAGACAATGCGCGGTCAGATGCCGCCATTACGGCCATGAAACAGCAGTATCGCAATGCGCCCTATCGACAAATGAGTTGCGCTGGCGGTGTTTATCCTGCAGATGTCAATGAATTGCGTGCATATCTCGATGCGCAGTTGGCATCCGCAAGTGCCGCACCGTCCGATACTCAAGTTCGCGGTATCCTTAGTCCACACATCGACTATCAACGCGGTGACAGCGTCTATGCTGAAGGTTGGGCAGCCATCGCCAACCAAGTCGCAGATGTTGAGTTAGTAATTGTCTTTGGAACTGACCATGTCTATGGTCAAAATGCCTTTACGCTGACTCGGCAAAATTACGCGACACCGTTTGGAATTCTCCCTACTGATACTGACATCGTCGATGCGTTAGCAGATGCCATTGGCCCCAGCGCTTTTGAAGGCGAACTCTTCCATCGGAAAGAGCACTCAATTGAATTGCCGTTAGTGTGGCTGCATCACTTGCGCCAAGACAATCCACCTGCAATCGTTCCAATTATGGTGAGTCGGCTTGGCTCAACACTTGGCTTGGAACATCGGCGTGACTTACGAGCTGTAATGCGCGTGCTGCGCGAACAGACCCAAGGCCGCAAAATTTTGGTGATTGCATCTGGCGATCTCGCCCATGTTGGCCCAGCGTTTGAGACGGCCGCCTTACATACCGAAGAAAAAGCTGCGCTCCGCACGACTGATGATGCGCTGATGCAGACGATCTCTGCGGGCGATGCGCTCACGTTTTATGACACGTTGGACCGCATTGACAATTGCAACAACGTTTGCGGGATGTCACCAATCTATCTAATGCTGGACTTGCTTGATAACCCAAGCGGCCAGATTCACGCCTATGATCAATGCCCCGCCGATGCGGAGAACACATCGGTTGTGTCCATTTGTAGCGCTACTTTTGCATGAATCCTTTTACTCGCTTTCTGACAAATCGCCTTGGCCAACAGTCTATTGCTGAATTTGCCAAACATTGGGACATTCTCGAACGGCTGGTTGTGACGACGTTCAAAGCCAAAGGCCCCACAGATGCTGAGCGCAACGCCTATTTGCAAGCCCGAGCTTGGCTGTTGAAACAGTATCCGAATTGGCAAAAGCAACTCAAACCTTACTGGCAAGGCAAACTGATCGGCGGTAAGCCTGCAGAATCAGATCCATTTTTGCGCCTTTTAGAACCAGACACCGCAGACGGCTTTGTGGACGATTGGGTGGCGATGCAGACGCTCCCAGCGGCCAGAGAAGCGTTGAATGAATTTATTGTTGCGATCTCGAATGCGTAAGCTGTAATGCGTATTTTGGCTTTGTCAATGCAGAGTGAAATGTCATTGGCACTGTAAAAGTCGATCCACTGGCACATACGCATTACGCATTATCAATTTTTCTACTCGTCAATTTGAAATAAAGATGACTTCCTACACCGACACCGAACTCCACGAACACATCCAAGATCTTGTCAAAAAAATCGAAACGCGTCCGGCGTCAGAATGGCATGAATTACTGACCTACCTGTTGTCTCGTTTTGATGACAAAGATCAGAGTTGGGAAGCGCGTGACGCGTACACGCGCATTGTGTTAGAGCCGCTGCGCAAAACGCTTTCGATCCGCATTCAACAAGACCGTTGGTAGAGGAGACTGTTAGTAAGGTTGTGAGATTGCTGGTTTGTTAGTACATCCAGTGTCGACGGAACCTTACTAGCCAACATTCCAACCAACAGACTCTCCCTATGCAAACACGCTTTATTCAAGCCAACGATTTACGGTTTCACATCGCTGAAGCGGGTAATCCTGATGCTCCACTTGTCGTGTTGTTGCATGGATTTCCAGAGTTTCACTATGGCTGGCGCAAGCAGATTGATGTGATTGCGGAAAATGGCTATTACGTTGTGGCGCCTGACCAGCGCGGGTATAACCTGAGCGACAAGCCCCGCAGCATTATGGACTATGACCTGGATCACCTAGCGGCCGATGTTGTCGCAATCATCAAGGCACTTGGACACGACAATGCTGTTGTCATCGGGCACGATTGGGGTGCCGCCGTCGCGTGGTGGACGGCTATGTTTCATCCAGATTCTGTTAGCAAGCTTGGAATTCTCAACGTACCGCATCTAGCTGTTATGATGCAAACCTTGCGTGGCAATCCAATTCAGATGCTCAAAAGTTGGTACATTGTGTTTTTCCAATTGCCTTGGCTCCCAGAATGGAGCGTCAGCATTTTTGATTATTGGTTCTCAAAACAAGCGCTCGTTCGCAGCAGCGCTAAAGGTACCTTCTCTGATGCAGACTTGCAACAGTATCGTGATGCGTGGGCACAGCCCAAGGCGTTTCGCAGCATGTTGAATTGGTATCGGGCGACAAGCCGGACGCTCATTCGCGACCGTGAGGTTCGCGTCACAGTCCCAGCGCTTATTATTTGGGGCGAAAAAGACCTATTCTTGCATCCCCAAATGGCGCGCGATAGTCTCAACTATTGCGATAATGCTCGCTTAGAAATGTTGCCTCACGCGTCACATTGGGTCCAACATGAAGCAGCGGAGGATGTCAATCAACTGCTGTTAGAATTTTTAGGGAAGTAGTTTGTTGGCTGGTTGGCTGGTT
>JAHDIM010000145.1 GCA_020630805.1 Anaerolineales bacterium | reverse complement strand
AATGAGTTACCAATGGTTTGACCGTAACCGGTTTCTAATGGACTTACGTGGAAACGCCCGTAATTACGAGAAACCGCATCGCGTTCAATTTTTGGCGCAACCATACTAAGTGAATTCAATTTGCTGACCTCCTAAGAGTCGAGCGAAGCAGGCCCATTTAGGCCTGCCTATTTTTGTTTTATTTTGAAAAAGTCAGAAATTAGACGCGGCGGCGCTTAGGTGGGCGCACACCATTGTGAGGCACAGGCGTAATATCAGTAATGGAATTAATTTGAATCCCTGCTGCTTGTACCGCACGAATAGCCTGTTCACGACCTGGACCAGGACCGTTAACAATCACGTCTACTTCAGACATCCCCATGTCTTTTGCTTTGCGGCTAGCTTGCATTGAAGCTTGACGTGCAGCAAATGGAGTGCTTTTACGTGAGCCTTTGAAACCCACTGTACCTGCACTACCCCAAGCAACGGTGTTGCCACGTGGGTCAGTGATGGAAATAATCGTGTTATTAAAGGTGGCTCGAATGTGAACCTGCCCTTTAGGCACAAACTTTTTATCTTTTTTACGAGAGCTGGATTGTCGTCGCATGAGTCCTCACAAGAACACGTAATAACGTGAACAGTTTATTTACCACGACGGCGACCACGACCGGCCACAGTCTGCTTTTTACCCTTACGTGTACGGGCATTCGTTTTTGTGCGTTGACCATTAACTGGCAAGCCCATGCGGTGACGTCGACCGCGGTAGCTACCAATTTCAACCAGACGCTTAATGTTTAGCTGAGTTTCACGGCGCAAGTCACCTTCAGTCACATAGTTTTCTGAGATGTTGGCACGCAGTGCTGCAACTTCGGCTTCCGTGAGATCACGCACACGGGTACTTGGATTGATCCCAGTTTCTTCCAAGACTTTCTTTGAGCGTGTCAGCCCAATGCCTTGGATATAGGTCAATGCAATTTCCACGCGTTTGTTGCGTGGGATATCGATTCCTTCAATTCTCGCCATCGTTTCTCTCCGCTAGTAATGAACTAGCCTTGGCGTTGCTTATGACGTGGGTTTTCGCAAATCACGATAACCTTGCCACGACGCTTTACAATTTTGCACTTTGGGCAGCGCTTTTTTACTGATGCAGATACTTTCATTTTGAACTCCGAAGCAATGCTAATTGCTCTACAGTTTCGTTAGGATTTCGGGGCCGTTCTCAGTAATCGCGATGGTATGTTCAAAGTGAGCGGTCAACTTGCCATCCGAAGACGCAACAGTCCACTCATCTGGTAACAACATCGTTTCGTAGTCACCGACCAATACCATCGGTTCCAAAGCGATGGTAAGCCCTTTACGCAACTTTAAGCCGCGACCCGGACGACCGTAGTTGAGGATTTGCGGATCCTCATGCAAGTTTCGTCCAACGCCGTGGCTAACATGGTCACGTATCACGTTATATCCAGCTGCTTCGACAACACTTTGGGTCGCCCAAGCAACATCACCCGTGCGGTTCCCAATAATTGCAGCTGCTATTGTTTTATAAAGTGCATCTTCTGTGACATCAAGTAAGCGTTGCGCTTCCGCATCCACGTTACCGACGGCAAACGTCCAAGCACTGTCAGCAATCCATCCCTGATATTTAGCTCCGCAGTCAATGGTGACAATGTCACCTTCCTTTAGAGGCCGTTTATTTGGCACACCGTGAACAATTTCATCATTCACTGAGGCACAGACAACACCCGGAAAAGGCTTCTTGCGATTATGTGAGTTCGGATAGCCTAGAAATGGAGACGTTGCTCCATGTTTCTTTAGGTTTTTCGCAGCGATGGTATCTAGCTCTAGCGTTGACACACCTGGCTGCACTGCTTCTTTGATTAACGCCAACGTTTCCGCAACGATTCTGCCAGAAACGCGAATCTTTTCGATTTCACGCGGCGATTTGACGATAATCATTATTTCGCTGCGGCTTCGACAGCACGCAGCAAATTAGCAGAGACGAGAGAAATTTCCTCTTCTCCGTTAATTTCGACCAACACACCTTTGTCACTATAGTAAGCAATCAACGGTGCAGTTTTAGAATGGTATTCCTCGAGCCGCTCACGGATGGTCTCAGGTTGATCATCGCTGCGATGTTCAAGGTCTGCATCGTGCGGAGGAGGATTATACTTGATATGGTAAATTTTGCCAGTGCGTTTATCAGTGCGACGGCCAGACAGCCTTTCGACAACTTCTTCATCACGCACTTTCACATACGGCACAATTGCAATGTTACTTTCCATGTCTGCCAAGAGTCCATCCAAAGCCTGGGCTTGCGGAATAGTTCTTGGGAAACCGTCCAGTACTGCACCCTTTTGACAGTCGTCTTGTTGCAAGCGATCTTTGACCAATGCAACCGTGACTTCATCAGGCACTAGCGCCCCACTTTTCAGAATGGAAACAACTTGCTTACCCAGATCTGTCTGGCGTTTGATGTTGTCGCGGAAAATATCGCCAGTCGAAATATGAGCCAGCTCAAATTTTTCCGCAACAATCTTTGCTTGTGTGCCTTTGCCTGCGCCCGGAGGACCAAGCATTACCAAGAAAGTAGCCATCAGTTTTTTACTTGACGAGCAAGGTGTCGTCGTAACCGCGTAACTTCAGCTCAGTTTCTAGACCAAAGAAGATTTCGCGGACAACACCGACCACAATCAACAGACCAGAACCAATAAAGAAGAAGGCGTTGAATGCACCAGACGTTCCTAGTGCGCTCCATAGCAAGCCGACCAAGAATGGAAGGATTGCAACGACACCCAACATAATTGCCCCTGGCAGCGTGACGCGGCGCAGAACTTTGCTCAAGTATTGTTGGGTTTTGAAGCCCTTCGCAACACCCGGAACTTGTGCACCTTGGCGCTTCAAGTTTTCACCATAGTTTTGTTGTTGGAACAAAACGTCTGTATAGAAGAACGTGAAGCCAGCAACCATCACGAACAGCACACCAACGTAGAACCATGTGGGTGGCTGTGTGCTAAACATCGTTGTGATGTTTGTTGCAGCGTTTTGCACCCATGGTGTTGAACTATTGATGAAGAATGATGCTGCCAACTGCGGGAAGCTCATAATAGCTGTCGCAAAGATGATCGGGATCATCCCTGCCATGTTGACCAACAATGGCAACGTCCCACGAACTGGCATAGATTGGCGATAGCCCATCCGGCGTCCAGGATACATGACTGGAATGTTGCGTCTTCCTTGTGTAATGAACACAATTGCCAACACTGTGATGATCAACAGGAGAACAAATACGATCAGAGCTGGAATACGTAGCGCTTCATCGAACCACAACTGCCCAATACTTGTCGGAAGGCTTGCCACAATCCCACTAAAAATGATCAGTGACAGACCTTGGTTCCGAATACCGTACTCTGAGATCAACTCCCCTAGCCAAATCGCAAACATCGACCCAGCTGTCATTGCAATCAAGGTCCCTAGTGTGGGCACGAGATCACCCCCGCCAAATCCGAAGTTCGGCAGAATGGCAGCATTTGAGAAGCGGAAAATTTGGATCTGCCCAATCGCATTCAAAAATGACATTGGAATCGCGAGATACAGCGTCCACTTTTCCATCATTTGGCGCCCTTCGCGTGGATCTTCTTCCATGCGGGTCTTCAATGCTGGAATAATTGGGACAAGCAATTGCAGAATAATCTGTGCGGTAATGTATGGGTATACACCCATTGCTAGAACAGAGAAGTTACTCACTGTCCCACCAGCTAACAGATCGAATACGCCTAATGCCCCACCTTGGAACGTACCACCCTCAATAACTTGAGCGAGCACATCACGGTCTACACCTGGTGCAGGGATGTTCGCGCATAAGCGATACAGCACCAAAATCCCAACCGTAATCAACAGACGGTTGCGAAGGTCTTTTGCGGCCCAAAGGCGTCTAAAAGCGGCTAGTTTCATAATGATTTCCCAGAATACTTAAAATTGGTTTTGAGCAATATTTTCACTATAGCTCAAAGGCTTCCATCTAAAGATTTAGATTTCTGAGAGCTCCTATTAGCCTTCAAGAATTTCGACGGTGCCGCCGGCCTTCTCAATCTTTTCTTTGGCGCTTGGAGTGCATTTGTGAACCTTAACTGTCAAAGCCTTGGTAATTTCACCACGACCCAGTACAGCAAAAGGACCGTCAGCGGCGCTCTTTGCAAAGCCAACACCAGAAAGTGTTTCTGGTGTCACTTCATCACCAGCTTCGAAGCGATCGTCCAAATCATCAACGTTGGCTACGACAAAGTAGACCTTATTGATGTTGGTAAACCCACGCTTGAATGGCAATTTACGAACAAATGGCAAGTTACCACCTTCACGGTAGATGTTCCCACCGCTACCGCGGCGAGCACCTTGCCCTTTTTGACCGCGACCAGCGGTCTTACCTTGGCCAGCAGCAATACCACGGCCAACACGTTTACGACGGTGACGAGCACCATCTGCAGATCGAAGATCATGTAGTTTCATGGTTACGCCTCGGTGACCTCAACTAAGTGAGCAACTTTGTAAAGCATGCCTTGCAACTGTGGAGTGTCTTTTTGCTCTACAGTTTGGTGCAAGCGGCGCAAACCCAATGCGCGCACGGTTGCTTTGTGGCGCTTGGTATACCCAATTGGGCTGCGTACGAGTGTGATTTTCAATACTTTGTCAGACATCGTACTAACTCCAAATTGGTTTGACGTCTTCAAATGCCTTGCCACGACGTTCAGCTTCTTCACGTGGATTCTTCAATTCGCGCAGACCTTTGATGGTTGCTTGAATCACGTTCAGCTTGTTTTGGCTGCCCTTTGATTTCGTCAAAATATCTTTCACGCCCGCGCACTCAAGTACAGCACGCACAGCGCCACCGGCAATAACACCGGTACCAGGCGTTGCTGGCTTCAAGAATACTTCTGCACCTGAATAGCGAGTGGTACTTTCGTGAGGAATAGTGCCACCAACCATTGTGACTGGCTTCATGTCAGCCTTTGCACGTTCAGACGCTTTGCGAATGCCATCAACAACGCTATTAGCCTTGCCAATACCAACGCCTACGCGGCCTCGGTTATCGCCTGCTACCATCACAACACGGAAAGCAAAACGGCGACCACCTTTGACAACCTTTGCGACACGATTGATGTCTACAATGCGTTCGTCAAATTCTGGCTCTTCTCTTTTTTGATCACGATTATTTCGTCTAGCCATTTTTCTATCCTACAGTTTCAAACCAGCTTCGCGAGCAGCATCTGCTAACGCGCGAACACGGCCCTGATAGCGGTAGCCACCGCGATCGAACACAACTTCTTTTACACCAGCATCCATCGCACGTTGTGCCACAGCAGCCCCAACGGCCTTTGCTTGGTCGGTTTTGTTCTTATCTGACATCTCACCACTTAATGTGTTATCTAATGATGATGCGTGCGCAATCGTTACACCGTTTACGTCATCAATGACTTGGGCAACAATGTTCTTCGCACTGCGGTACACATTCAAGCGTGGGCGCTCAGTAGTGCCGTGCAATTTACGGCGAACGCGCTTGTGGCGGATCTTTCTTGCTTGTTCTCGACTTTTCTTAGCCATAATACTATGCAGCCTTACCAGCCTTACCAGCCTTGCGACGAACATGTTCGCCTTGGTAACGAACACCCTTACCTTTATAAGGTTCTGGTGGACGCCAACCGCGAATTTCAGAGGCAACTTGGCCGACAACTTCTTTGTTAGGACCAGTGACGGTAATCGTGCGTGCTTTTGGATCAGCAGTGAACGAGATACCTTCTGGTGGAACAATTTCAACTGGGTGAGAAAAGCCAAGGCTCATCACCAAGTTAGAGCCTTTCAGCTCAGCACGATACCCAACACCGTGAATTTCCAAGACCTTTGACCAGCCTTCTTTCACACCGTGCACCATGTTCCCGATGAGCGCGCGTGTCGTGCCATGTAGAGCGCGAAGACTTGGTTCATCAGATGGTCGGGTTACCTTAATTTCAGCACCATCTTTTTCAATGGTAATTTGCGGGCTAAACGTGCGTTCAAGCTCGCCCTTCGGGCCTTTCACTTTCACGCTATTACCGTTGATATCAACAGTAACGCCAGCTGGTACAGTGACAGGCAATTTCCCAATACGTGACATATTTCAGTACCTCGCCTACCAGACTTTACAGATGATCTCCCCACCCACACCTAAACGGCGAGCGCGGCGATCTGTCATGACGCCTTTTGGTGTAGAGACAATGGAGATACCCATGCCTGACAACACCCAAGGAATTTCACGTTTCCCCGCATAAATGCGGCGGCCCGGTTTACTAACGCGTTCCAACCCAGTCAATACTGAACGACGGGTACGGCGCTCGCCAAGATACTTCAACTTAACTTGAAGTGACGCTTGCGGAGCACCTTCTTCTTGCGTTACAAAATAATCTTCAACATAGCCTTCATCTTTTAAGATGCCGGCAATTGCAACTTTCATTTTTGAGCTAGGCATGCTAACCGAGGTGTGCCCTGCCAGATTGGCATTGCGAATGCGGGTTAGCATGTCAGCTATCGGATCACTCATGCTCATAAGACGGATATCCCTATAGCTTTACCAGGATGATTTCACAACGCCCGGAATTTGACCACGCAGTGCGTGTTCCCGGAAGCAGATGCGGCACAACCCAAATTTGCGCATGTAACCGCGAGGACGGCCACAAACTTTACAGCGATTGCGAACGCGCACTTCATATTTGCGCTTGTATTCGCGATGGATCATTGATTTCTTGGCCATCTAGTTCACCTTATCCTTGAATGGCATACCCAAACGCTTGATAAGACTGAACCCTTGTTCATCGGTATCAGCTGTAGTGACGATGGTAATTTCCATCCCACGCAGCTTGTCAATCTTGTCAAAGTCGATTTCAGGGAATACCAATTGATCGCGAAGACCCAGTGTGAAGTTGCCGCGACCGTCAAAACCGGTTGGCGGCAAACCACGGAAGTCACGTACGCGTGGCAGAGCCAAATTGATGAGACGATTCAAGAATTCCCACATCTTTTCACCACGCAAGGTCACTTTTGCGCCAATGGCACGACCTTCGCGCAAGCGGAAGTTAGCGATGCTTTTCTTTGCAATCGTCACGACTGGTTGTTGCCCAGTAATAATGCGTAAGTCATTGACAGTAGCATCAATTGCTTTACTGTTGTCCAATGCTTCACCACACCCAACATTCACAACAATTTTTTGAATGCGAGGCACTTGCATGACATTACCGAAGCTAAATTCCTCCATTAGTTGAGGAACGACTTCATCTTGATAGCGCTGGCGTAAACTGCTCATTGTCTATCTCACCTAGTCCAGGTCTGCACCGCTACTGCGGGCGACACGGATCTTCTTACCGTTGTCATCAACACGAAAACCTACGCGGGTAAGCTTGGTGCTGTCACTTGGATCAACAACCATCACGTTAGATGCATGAATTGGCGCTTCGAATTCAATCTTGCCAGCTTCAATTGGGCGTTGGCCCCGTGTTTGTTGTTGTTTCTGGTGCTTCGTGACGACATTAATGCCAGCCACAACCACACGATTTTTCATAGGAAGAACGCGGATAACTTCGCCACGTTGACCTTTATTTTTTCCCGCAATTACTTCTACGGTATCGCCTTTTCGAATTTTCACCGAATTTCTCCTTCAACTGCAATAACAGTCGAGTTACAGAACCTCTGGTGCAAGAGATACGATTTTCAAGTAGCCCAAGTCGCGAAGTTCGCGCGCTACTGGACCAAAAATACGTGTCCCTTTCGGATTTTGCGTTTCACCGTCTAAGATCACTGCGGCATTGTCATCAAACTTGATATAAGAACCGTCGCGGCGGCGCAGTTCTTTTGATGTGCGCACTACAACAGCGCGGACAATATCACTTTTCTTGACGCCAGAGTGTGGACTTGCATCTTTGATGGTCGCAACGACAACATCACCAATGCCACCAGAACGGCGAACTGAACCACCCAACACGCGGATCACGAGGATTTCACGTGCACCTGAGTTGTCAGCGACCTTGAGTCTTGATTCTTGTTGGATCATGAGCTTAGGTCTCCTTAGGCTTCAGCGGCAACCGCTTCCACAACTTCTTCCAACGCCCAGCGCTTGCGGCGGCTCATTGGTCGCGCTTCGACAATGCGAACGCGGTCGCCAATGTTGCAGGTGTTGCTTTCATCGTGTGCCATGTACTTCTTTGAAGTCCGGATAACTTTGCGATACAACGGATGCATCTTGGCGCTATCTACTTCAACGACAATTGTCTTGTCCATTTTGTTGCTGATGACGGTACCCAGCAAACGGCGTTTTTTGCTTTGTTCTGACATGTTACGTTACTACGCCTCTTCTTGACTTTCTTGGCGTTTGCGTTGCTCGGTCAGCAAGCGTGCAAGTTGCTTACGCAACTTCTTAGCCGTTGATGTATCGGTTGAACCACCAAAAGTGTCATTGAAACGGTTACGGAAAATGCTATTCCGGGTCTCAGTGATTTTTTCAGTGAGTGCAATATCTTCTAGAGCGACAATTTCAGAATTTTTCATCACTGCCTACCCTTCACTTGACTCATTACCAGTCAAAGCAGATTGTTCTCGTTCTTCAATTTTCTTATTCACAAACAAGACAATGTCATCTGTCGTTGCAGTCCCGAACTCAAAACGAGAGCGGAATTGCGTTTTGACTGGGAACTTGTGCATTGCAAGACGCATCCCTTCACGGGCCACGTTTTCAGGCACACCAGACACTTCCATCAAGATCCGACCAGGTTTCACAACAGCAACCCAGCGATCGACAGAACCTTTACCTTTACCCATACGGGTTTCAGCAGCGCGTTTTGTTACAGGCTTGTCCGGGAAAATCCGGATATAAACCTTACCGCGGCGCTTCATGTAACGAACAAGAGCACGCCGAGCAGCTTCGATTTGACGAGCCGTAACCCAACCCGGTGAAGTCGCTTGAATTGCGAAATCGCCAAAGTTGATTTCTGCACCGCGTAGCGCTTTCCCGCGCATGCGGCCACGCTGTTGTTTACGATATTTGACGCGTTTTGGCATCAACATAACAGCTTACCTCTCAACAATTATTCGCTGACGTAAACGTCAGTTGCGGCTGGCTCGTCTGCCAAAACATCACCGCGATAGATCCAAACTTTCACACCAATGCGACCATAAGTCGTTGATGCTTCAGAGTGTGCGTAATCGATATCAGCACGAAGGGTTTGAAGTGGCACGCGACCATCGCGCATCCATTCGCGGCGACCCATGTCGGCCCCGTTCAAACGCCCAGCGACCATAATTTTGATCCCTTTCGCGCCGTTGCGCATTGACTGTTGAATTGCACGCTTCATTGCACGGCTGTGACCGATGCGGCGTTCCAACTGACCTGCGACGTTATCTGCAACCAGCTTTGCGGACAAATCAGGCGATTCGATTTCTTCAACATCGACCTTGATTGGCGTTCCGCACAATTTTTCCAAGCGTTGGCGCAGTTCTTTTACTTGTGCCCCACGGCGACCAATTACAATGCCTGGTTTAGCAGTGTGAATGGTGATGTGGACAAGGTTAGGAAAGCGTTCAATTTCAACCTTAGCGATTGACGCACGTGGGTTGACATCAAATACAGTTTTCCGAATTGCAAAGTCTTCGTGCAATTGATCGGTGTACTTGGTGCCTTCCGCAAACCAGCGAGCTTCCCAGTCTTTGACAACCTTTAGACGATATCCAATAGGATGTACTTTACGACCCATGTTCTAAATTACTCCAAGTCATCGTATGACGCTAA
>JAHDIM010000008.1 GCA_020630805.1 Anaerolineales bacterium | reverse complement strand
CGCGGAAGGTGTCACAACATTCGCCACCAGGACCACCTGATTCAGCAGCAGCAGCGGCTTCAGCAGCAGCAGCGGCAGCTTCTTCTGCGGCAGCGGCAGCAGCAGCTTCTGCTTCAGCGATTGCAGCTTCAGCAGCAGCTTGCGCTTCGGCAGCAGCTTCTTCACCGGCAGCAGCGGCTTCAGCAGCAGCAGCTTGCGCGGCTTCTAGTTCAGCTTGGGCTGCTTCCAAAGCAGCTTGCGCTTCTTCTGCAGCGGCTTGCGCTGCAACTTCTGCTTCGCTAGGACCACTTGGGCCACAAGCAGCAACGACCAGTGCGAGAGCTGCTAGCATCAGCATTGTGATGAGTTTTTTGTTTTTGAACATGTAGATCTCCTCCAAAATGGATTTAGACTAAAAACACCTGTCACGACAAGACACAGGACAGTTGTTTACACAAATTTAGCGGCAGGCGCTACCTGCCGAGCACATCAGCGCTGAACCAAAAAAGACATCCTGTTAAAACAGCATGTCTAGAAAAGTTCATGACGTTTAGAAAACCAACGTGGGCCTCAGAATACTTTGAATTGTTGAGACTGTGTCACAAACGTGCATACAAGTTGACAATCAATAAAATTCTTATCGCAGTTACTTTGGATGTGGCTCAGCAACCGCTGCGTGCGTACGAAATGTTTTACTGACGTAAATCAGACGGATAATATACCGTAGTTTTACGAAAAGCCCAAGCCTTTAAGCTGAATCACGGTCAGTAATCAGGTTTGATTGTACAAAGAGCCTTGTCAGATTGCTACACCAACGAGCGACTTTCTCATCAAAACAGTACGAATTCCATAGTATTTACCTGGAAATATCCCAGTTTTCCACACTCCACACTGGAGAAGGGTGCGTTGCGTCTAGCGCATAGTTCAACAAGTCTGGGCTAGCAATAGCGATCCGTTGACGGAAAAACAATGGCAGCGATGGCAAATCTTGTGAAAATTGGCGTTGAAGACGTGCCATCGCATTGTTGCGCTCAGCATCTGTCACCGCAACATCTATTTCGAAGCAGGCTTCATCAAACAAAGGATTGCTATACCCACTCGCATTTGAGCCGGCAGGGTAATCTGTTGTTGCAATTTCTTGGGTCGTATATAAGGAGCAACGGGGAGCGCCAGGCAGCAACCATCCATAATGGCCTAAATCATATTGACGCCCGAATAAGATGGAGTCCGGCCAATCTGAATACATTCGAATTGCGGTGTGCGTGCTAATTTCTGTGAAGATTCCACAGTCTGCGAGATCTTCAACAATGAGATTCGCAACCGTTTCACGCAACTGACCGGTATAGCTTTCGGGCAAATTGACGTTATAGCGTAGTGACAACAAATTACCGTTACGGAAGCGAACACCATTGCTATTGATCCCATCCCAGCCAAGTTCGTCCAAGAGCCGATTGCCACGTTCAGGGTCATAAGCATAGGTTGTAAGCGCTGTATCAACATAGTCCGGATGTGAACTTGGCACAAAAACGTTTGCGACTTCGCCTTGGCCCCACTGCACAGCGTCTATCAGGGCGTCGCGGTCAATACAATGTGCAATGGCTTGCCGCAGTTCAGGGTCTGTGAATACATCACGCCCTGCTGCACTGCGATAGTAAAGTCCGGGCAGTGCGCCAAAGTCAATTGCTTCATACAAAGGGCCTGTAACATATTGAAGTTGTAACGCGTTTGCATCTGCGGCAGCGACAATTGTCTCCATTTCGGTTTCCCATGCATTCCACGCATCTCGCACGGAAACATCACAAGTACCAGAGATCACGCGCTGGGCAGCCTGAAGCGGGTCTGAAACAAACTCCACTTTGATTTCAGTTAAGTATGGAAGCCCCTCGCCTTTTCGATAGTAATGCGGATTAGGCGTAAATTCGATATATCGTCCGGGTTGCCACTCAGAAATTTGGAAAGCACCCCAACCAATTGGTGCTAAATTTACCGCTTCATCATTCCGCAGGTCTTCAGCGCTTAACTCACCATAGAGATGTGAAGGTAACGGTTCATGAAAGCCGCGTTGATATTGACGATTGAAATATCCTGCCGCCCCACGCCATTGCGTAGTTTGACTATCAATCTCACGATAGTCTATGGTGCGATTGATAACAAACCGATCCAAATATGGAGCAGTTTCCTCTGCCAAGATTTGATATCCCAACACCGAATCTGCTGCCGTCAATGGGGTTCCGTCTGACCATGTGATGTTAGGTAGCAAACGGTAATCGACAACCATCTGGATTGTCTCTATGGTTTCGCCATCTAAGGCTTCCGCAACTTCCAAAGCGGGCGTCCAATATTGAACGCCCGCTTCAAGAAAGACGAGTTCATCATCCGTGGTGACAATCGGTTGCCCCGGTACAACACGGACGGTCTCAAAGCGGGCCGTCCCCGCTTCTAAACTTGGTAGCGCCTCAAGAATAACCGGCTGTAAGCCGAACTCACGCGTGTCGTATGGACCATCGCGCAATAATTCTTGAATATGTCCCCACCCTTGTGCGGCTTGTGAGTAAATGTACAGCGACTCTGGCTCATTTTGGACACATAACGTCAGCGGCTTTGCGACTGGAGTTGGCGTTGGGTCCGGTGTCACGGTAGGCGGCACATCTGTGGGGACCGGTGTTTCGGTCGGAGACTCAGTTGTGGGGGTATCTACCACTTCAATTGTCGGTGTATTCTCAACAATTGCCACTTCTGTCAGTGGCTGCGTGGGTGGTGTTGGGGCACAGGCCCCAACTAACAACGTTAACATCGTCATTCCTAACAAATGACGTAACTGCAATAAATCTGGGAAAGTAAGCTTCATCGAGCAAAAATTTTATCACCAGCCCAACGCACGCCGCATGATTTTAATTACATTTTCAAGCTAGGGCTTTGTAGTGATGACACGCCACAGCAACTGGGCTTAAATTATTAGTATTGAAAAGAATCAAAAAGAGCCAAGATTAGTACCTGGCTCTTTTTGATTCTTTGTATGAATGCCGCTATGGTCGTGCGCCCAACGTAACTGGCAAATCGATCTCTGCCCCATCGCGGAGCACCCGTAAATTCACGGTTTGCCCAACGTCCGCGTTATTAACAAGATAGCTAATTAGCTCTGAGAAGTCTTTAACCTCACGTCCATCTATCGCGATGATGAAATCACCGCCACGGCCCAACCCTTGAATACCACTTGGTTCAGTGCCTGCGCGAATACCAGCAGCGTCCGAGGGGCTCCCTGGCACTACAGCAACCACGTAAACACCACGCCGATTCGGCAATCCCAATGCTTCCATTTCAGGCAAGGTCATGTCACTTGAACTACGACTGCTAATGCCAAGATAAGAATATTGGAACGTGCCATTCGTAATGAGACTTGGCACTATGCGCCGTACCGTATTCGCAGAAATAGAGAACCCAATCCCTGAGTTGACGCCGGTTTCACTCACAATTGCCTTATTGACCCCGACTACCTCACCATTGAGATTGATCAGTGGTCCACCAGAATTCCCCGGATTTATCGCTGCATCCGTCTGAATAATGTCTGGAGCGGAGAAGCGTCCCCCTTCTGGCGATACACGTCCTGACAGTGTCCGACCTAACCCACTGACAATCCCTGTTGTCATGGTGCCTGCTAATCCAAACGGGTTGCCAATGGCAACAACGCGTTCGCCAACTTGAATCTGGTCTGAATTGGCCAGCGGCAACGGCTGTGTCCCTGCTGGATAGGCGTCTACCTTGATCACAGCCAGGTCAGCAGTTTCATCTGAGCCAAGAAACTGCGCGGGCTGTTTCGTGCCATCGGCGAAGGTCACTTCAATATAGTCTGCTCCATCAACCACGTGCTGATTTGTCACAATGCGACCATCCACATCATAGAGCCACCCCGTTCCTTGGCCTTCACCCTGACTATTTGAAAAGACATAAATTGAAACAACCGACGGGTTTACTCGATTGTATAAGTCTACAAACACATTGCTTGCCAATGGGTCTGCTTGTAGGGGTTGAACTGTTTCTGCCTGAATTGCCGTTGGTTCAATCGGAATTTCGGACTCAATAAGCGGCTCTTCAGGAACTGCATCTGCAATTGTGATAGGTGTTGGTTCACTGATGACCTCAACGGTTGCTTCTGCAATAGCGTCATCCACTAAAGAAGTTGATGTTGGCTCAACAACCGCAACTTCAGGATCTGGCAATATCTGAGTTGGGAGGACGCTAGCTTGCTCCGTAAATTCAATCGGCTGATTGGCTGCCGCAACAGTACCTGCCACGCGGGTCTCAATTTCTGAGACTGTCGATGCAACTGCCCCACAGGCAATTGACGCTATTGTGAGCGCCATGATTGCCAGCAGTGGCATAAAAGAGTTTCGTTTCAAACGTTTCATATATTAGAAATATTGACTAGTACAACGTGGGGCAAATAAGCACTCAATAAGGCTTGGCACGATGTACTTTTAGCAAACTGGCCTAGACACTATATATAGCAACGGGTGCTCACTTAGGCCAGACTGCACTAGGTATTGCGTTCAATCTACGCATCACGCGCGATGTGAATAAAGGTAGCACCAGAAACTAAGTTTCGAATGAGTACGACGTGGGTGCGCTATGAAAACAAACACCCCCGTGCAAATTGCGACGGGGGTGCATGGATCGCCCATAGGGCAGTAGCATTTATTGTCTTAACGCGGCAAGCTGTTCAAACAAGTCTTTTTCAGCATCGGTCAGGTTCTCAGGTAACGCAACATTGAGCGTCGCGTACAAATCCCCTGTTTCGTCTTTCTTTCGAAGCTTGGGCAGACCTTTACCGCGCAGCCGCATTTTTCGACCGTTCTGAGTACCAGCCGGAATGCGCAAATTGACCTCTCCAGTCAAGGTTGGCACTTTAATTTCGCCCCCCAATATTGCTGTGTAAAGATCTACGGGAACGTCCACATATAAATGCTCATCTTTACGGTCAAAGGTTCGGTGACGTTTCACACTCACTTTGAGATATAAGTCACCTGCGGGAGAATTGACACCTGGCTGGCCTTCCCCTTTTACGCGGACTTTCGTGCCTGTCTTGGCCCCTTTCGGGATTTTGACAGTAATTTGACGTCCATTCTTTTGCAACGTTCGGGCACTACCATTTGCCACTTCTTCCAAAGTAATCTCAACATCTTGCGTGATGTCTTGGCCGCGCTGCGTACGCATTTGGGGGCCACCAGCACCAGCGGGGCCACCTTGTTGTGCATTCCCCATTCCATTGAAGAACATATCAAAGAAGCTGGAATAGCCAGAGGCGGCACCACCTGCTCCCGCCATACCGCCGAATAGGTCATTCAGGTCACCAAAGTCAAACTGAACGCCGCCGCTGCCGGGCTGTCCGCCAAAGCCACCGAACCCACCACCATAGCCTCCCGCGCCGCCACCAGATTGTTGGTAACGATGCCAGTTAGCTCCGAGCATGTCGTATTTTTGGCGTTTTTCAGGATCACTCAATACTTCATACGCTTCATTGACTTCCTTGAACTTATCTTCGGCAGACTGATCATTTGGATTTAGATCAGGGTGATATTTCCGAGCAAGTTTACGAAACGCACTCTTGATTTCTTTTTCTGAAGCTTTTTTCGTGACGCCCAGTACTTGGTAATAGTCTTTATAGTCCATACAGGTGTAAAGTCAATTTGGAATAACGCAGGTATAGAAAAATGCTGTCAGTCAGCATTGCTCTTATATGTGAATGCGACACAACTAGCCGCAGCGTATTCTCAGTGTAGAGGAAAAATGTAAAAGAAACGTAAGCAGTTCGCCCACGTGCTGCCTATAGCCACAACCGCATCCAGGTCAGGGTGCGCGTTGGCTCAAACCGATATTGATAGAACGTATCTGTCCCACGATCTTTCGGGTATTCCATACGAACAGACCACGAACGAGAGCCAATTCGCCGTAAACCTCGAACCACAAACCTCGGCAGCAGAAAGTCTTCGTATTGTGGATTCACAATAATGCGCATATGTGTCGCAGCGTTGGCATTAAATCGCAGCTGCATCCAGCCTTCAATATTCTCATGAGAACCAACACCCCAGCGCTCTTGCGAAGAGCCACCAAACCAGTTCTTGAATGAGCGTTGAAACGATGGCTTGAACTGCGACTTAGACAATGGATACATCCAGTTTGCACCTTGCGGTCGCTGCGTCCGGATAAAGTTATATTCGGCTTGCCAATCTTGACGTTGCAAGAGGCGCAATCCAGATTTTTTAGGGAAACGCCATGCGGGAACACTGTAGCTGCGTCTTTCCCATGTCGTAAAGGCACCTAGATTTTCGAACCCTAGCTGCTCATACAAAGCAATCGCGCCAGTGTTGTAGTCATCGACTTGTAATGTAATGACTTTACCGTTGTGTTTACGCACCGTATCAATTGCCGCAGACATCAACTGTCGCGCAATCCCCCGCCGCCGATGGTCTGGATGGACGGCGACATTGGCGATGAGCCACGCAGTGCCGTTGCTGCTTGCTGGTTGCACGCCTACGTTTCCAATGAGCTTGCCATCATCGACACAGACATAGCCTTGCTGCCAGTTGAGTGCTTCGCCAAACGCATTCATGAGCCATAAGACTGGCCCGCTCCGGCTTAGCATGCGCATTTCTTCCAGATAGCGCCGCCCAGCACTATCTAGCGTGTCTGCAAAACACAATTCAATTAGATTCGCGAGATGCCGAAGGTCACGGTTGAGGTTGACGGGCCGAATCACACTCTGGGACGAGCGCGGTACACTTGCAACTGTCATAATAAGACACTAGCGACCTAGATCAACTTCACGATTGAGGACTTTTTTGAGGCGCTTTTCAAACTTGCTTCGCGGAAGCAAAACACGGCGCGCGCACGTTGAACATTCCAAGCCAATATCAGCCCCAATTCGCGTAACTTTCCATTCAAAGCTGCCGCAGGGGTGCTGTTTGCGCATTTGCACAATATCATCGACTTGGACATCAATTGGCATAGACTGATTATAGGACAAAGTAGCTGGTTTCGGAGACAAGTCTGCTATACACTACAAGCCCTAGTGCATTTTTTTGCTTGTATTTATGAATGAACGCATTCGCTTTACGCCGCTCTACCGGGTTCGACAATTCTTTCAAGCCCTAACAGCGGAATTGAATACCGATCAAGTTGCTAATGTCTTAGCAATATTGGGGCCAGAGCTATTTAGCGTCTTTCGCCAACTCAGCCGTGACGAGCAATATCACGCTTGGTGCGTCTGGCAAGATGTCTTAGCTAGCCAAGCCGACGGCGAGTTGCAGCAAGCCGCACTGCTGCACGATTGTGGTAAAGCCCGTTTGCCACTTACTTTGTTCGATCGTGTTTGGATCGTTATTGGCAAAAAGCTATTTGCACGTCAATGCAAATTATGGGGGCAACTACCCGCTAAAACTGCTAAACGCTGGCAGCGCCCGTTTATCTGTGCTGAGCGTCATCCGGCATGGGGTGCAGAACAAATTCAGGCCAAGCATGCCAGTGAAAAAGTCGTTTGGCTAGTGGCAAACCACCAATCCGTACCGGATGCATTCCCCCCTAATTACGAAGAGGACTATAAGATTCTCATCGCCGCTGACAACAGACATTAATCCCCTTTTCTAAGGTTAGAATTCCCTAACCTGCTACAATTTAATACACAGCCTAAGGGAAGAAAAACAATGAATTTTATTCGTAGTAAATGGTTTCGAAATATTGCCGCAGCGCTTGTTGTTTTGGGGATGGCAGCGACAACTTTGCCCCGTCAAGATGTCGTGATCGTCGAACAACAGGTCACTGGTGCAACCATTGGAGATGTCCTTCGGTATCAAGGCAATTTTACAATTCTGCTGCAAGCCCTAGAGGCAGCTAACCTCAGCAGTGCCATTGAGTCACCAGGGAACCTGACTATTTTTGCGCCAACCGATAGCGCGTTCAATGCACTCCCCGCAGGCACTTTGGACTCCCTATTAGCTGACCCAACAGCCCTTTACAATGCGCTGACGTTACATGTGGTTTCTGGAAAGTACGACTTACATGCACTTTCGACATCAGAGACTTTGACTAGTCAAAGCGGCCAACCATTGTTTTTGACTTTCAAAGATGGCGTTCTGCTCGTCAACAATGGCCAGCTCCTGCAATCTAATTTGGAAGCAGCTAACGGCATTATCCATGTAGTGAATGTAGTCCTAAGTCCAAGTGCTCCAGCTCCGCCGCCGGCCCCAGTTGAAGCGCCAGTTCCAGCGCCTGTTACGTCAGGTACAACCTACACTGTTCAACCTGGTGAATGGCTTTGGAAAGTTGCCCGCCGCTTTGGCATGAGCCTAGACGAATTATTGGCCATCAATCCTGCATTACAAGAAAATCCGAATTTTGTCCGCACTGGTCAAGTGCTCAATGTTGCTGGCGTACCAGCCTCAACAATGCCCATCATTAATGATCCAGATCAGGCGCAGAATATGCAAGGAAGCGTGCCTGCAAACGCGAGCATCACACAGTTACTCGCGAGTAATGCAAATTTCGATACACTCTCCACAGCGTTGCGCGTTGCAGATTTACAAGATGTAATGGCAGGCCCTGGCCCCCTAACTATTTTTGCACCAACCGATGATGCGTTTGCAAAACTGCCACCAGAGACACTTGAAGCGCTACTGGCTAGTCCAGAACAATTGCGCCGCGTGCTTCAATATCACGTTGTTGCTGGTAACCTAAGCTCAGGAGAAGTCGCCCAGCTTGGGACACTGCCAACTGCAAGTGGCCCACTAACGTCTAGCTTGAATAACAACCTCCTGCAACTCAATGGCGCAACCGTAATTGATGCTGATGTTTTTGCAGGCAATGGTCGTATTCACGTTATTGATACCGTATTGGTTCCATAACAACTGCAAGCAGAATAGTGATAAATAAAAAAGCGGATGCTCGTTTGCATCCGCTTTTTTGATTCTTATGTTCGTCAGGTCAATATTTATTCAGTCGGCCCTACTGCCAACTGCAAGGTGATGTAGTCGGTGAAATCCGCTTGCGCATTTTCTGGCAATTCATCATCTAAGGTTGGGTTATCTGACATAACCCGAATGCCCATGTGAACAACTTGACCTGGTGCCGCTTCAATGTCTACCAGTGAAATCGCAACTTCCCAATAGCGATGCGGTGTTGTATTTGCTGGTGTCGCGCCAAATCCGGGGGCAATTTGCGAGTTAGACGGTAAGTCGACACTATAGCCATCTTGCTCGAAGAAGCTGCGTTCACCGGTTCGTGTGAAGCGAATATCGCGCGCAAAATCAATCACCTGATTGTCGTTGACATCAAAGAAGAGCCAAACGTCATCCCCAAACGGTGCGCTTGCTTGCGGCGCGTCTTGCACTTCGTCAGCGGTCACATCAACTAGCAAGTACAAGAAATTGTTGTCGTTCGTCCAGTTGACAATCCCGTTTGGAAGCACGATCTCTTGATTACTGCTATCGCCCCATTCAATAAGGCTAAAGCTACCATCAATGTTCGGTGCCGTGACCGCAAAGTTAGTCGCGGGCGTTGCCGTAGGCACTAGTGTCGCCGTTGGTGTTGGCGTCGGTGTATCCGTTGCCGTTGGAATTGCACTTGGTTCAAGCGTTGCGGTTGGCGTTGGAGTATCCGTGGGTGGCAGCGCTGTGAACGTAGATGTTGGAATTGGCGTATCCGTTGGGACAGGGCTTGGTGTAAACGTAAACGTTGGCAACGGTGTATTCGTATTCGTCGGCGTGGGCGTTGCAGGCAATAATGGAACGTCTTGCGGTAAAACGGTTGGGAACGCATTTAGATCCACGTCACAGACGAGTTGTACGTTCTGCAGCCACCCTGTTTCATTTCCAACCTGGACCCGCACCCAATTAACACCATTAATTCGGCCAATCGGTTTGACTGAGCTACCACTTGGCACGGCCGCCACGTTGGCATAACTCGCATCTGGCCCAGATTCAAGGTCAACCAAGCTTGTACCATCAATTGCATTGACTGTGCAATTTGCAGGAACTGGCACAATATTTAGCAGCCCTTCAGCAGTCCCAACATCATTGGTGGCAATCAATTTATATTCGCGCGGTTCCGAGACATTCGGGAGTTCAATAGTAGCTGCTGGTTCATAAATCCGTTCTGGGTCCACCCCAGGGCCTGTAATTTGAACGGCCACTGCACCTGGGACATTCCAAGACAAGAAGACATTTTGCTGTTGTCCCTCAATATAAACCGGTGGATCTGCCTTGAAGAAGTTGACGACTGGTCTTTGACCTGTCACCTCAACAATAACTTGCTGCGTGGTCGATCCATAGTCATTCGCGGCTTCAATGACATACGAAGTGCTGCCGGTTGGATTAACTGTCACCCCACCTTGTGCGGCTTCTACAAAGCCCGGCTCTGGATTAATCGTAATTACATTTGCGTTAACCACGTTCCAAGCCAACGCTACCGGCTGTCCAGACTCGACGGTTAGCGGGGACGCCACAAACGAAACAATATTTGGTTTCTCTGGTTCTGGACAAAATGGTAATGCAGCAAAACGCGTACATAGCAAACTGGAATAGGCTAAGAAAAAGCCCAGACATAGACACGTCACCAGCCCCAGTGATGACAGCGCTATCCACCGCGGCACAGCTGGATAGACCCCCAATGAACTGCGCGCCGTGCGCTCTTCGGCACCAGATGTAAGCGGCGTTGCGGTAACAATGAAGGGGACATCACGGCCAATCCCAACGCTTATCAGATCCGCAGCTTCTACTTCCAGCGGGATGCGTAGCGTCTGTCCCGGACTAATGGTGACAATGCTGTTCTCTCGGTTATCAAATCTAAAGGCAAGTGTGTTTTCAGCATCTGACGGAACAAGTTCATACCGCGCAGCAGAGTTACCCAAGTTTTGAAGCACGATTAGATAACGCCCATCAAAGTCGGTTTCTTCAATCCGCATATTCAAGCTTGAATAGGGATTGATATCAATAATAGTGTCTGTATTTTTCCCAACCCGATTGCGCGTCGAGATTGCAGAAAACGTGACACGATGTTTCCCGGCTGGTAATTGCGGTGACTGCGGCGGCTGGAACGTAATTGTGACAGCCCGAGACTGCCCCGGCTCTAAGATCACACGTTCACGGTCTAAGTGTGCCCATGCGGCAGGTCGCCCTGAAATCCGAATTCGGAATTCATCTTGCTCATCACTCGGATTATGGATCGTGAGTTGGAGCGTATCTAGATTACCGGGTGAGAAGCTAAACGCAGAGTGCTGAGGATCAATATGAATAACATCATTGTCAGCCTCGTTTGCCGCTTTGATAGACAGACCTTGGCGCGCCTGTTTGGTTTGGTCCGCGACAATATTAACTGGCGTTGGTTCATATACAAACGCAACTGACCCTACTTGCACCAGTTTGCCAGCCATAATGACGCTTGGCTGGTAAGCCGGAATCAGCTGATTATTGATCCGAACGCCAGCACGGCTTCCTAGATCTTCGATGAGCAAAATATTGCCTTCGATCGTCAAGCGCGCATGGCGACTATCAATGCCTGGATAATCAAGCATCAGCCGATTGCTAGGATTAGTGCCAATTGTGAGCGTTGGCGTCAACAAAGAGACTTCTTGTTGGGTGCCATTTGGCAAGGTAAGCTTGAGTTTTCCGTAACTCATATCAGACTAAAGTTTAGTAGTCGTAAGACGTTCACGCAAGTAAGCAGCCAGAGGTTTGAATATCCAAACCAAAGCAATTTAAGTAAAAAAGGCCACCTGATGGCGACCTTAAATCATCAAATCAAAGAATAAAGCAAGAATTATTTTGTTTCAGAATAAATATCCGCTTATTCAGAGGCTGGAGGACGTTGTGCTTCTTTGCGGAAGCGGTACGTAATGCGGCCTCGGTTGAGATCGTATGGTGTCATTTCAACCTTCACACGGTCCCCAAGCAAAATACGGATGTAATATTTGCGCATGCGGCCAGACAAGTATGCCAAGACCTCATGTCCATTTTCCAATTCTACGCGAAACTGTGTTCCCGGTAGAGCTTCTACAATAGTGCCTTCAACTTCGATTTTTTCAGCCATAGATGGCGTTCTCCTTGAATTGATGAATGAATAAGTTAGTAACGCTAAGCCTAAATGACTTAGCGTTACCAAATAGTCTTAGTTGCGATTTGGACGACGCTTCATGCGGCGAATCGCTTTTTCCTTCTTGATACGGCGAAGTTCGCTTTTTGAAACGAACCAGCGTTTGCGACGAATGGTACTGAGCGTACCAGCCTTCACAACCTTCTTGCGGAAACGGCGCAAGAGTTGATCTTGTGTTTCATTTGGTCGTAATTTTACTGACGTTGGCATTTATACTCACCTCCTTTTTTGTAAAGGATGTTTTGTATTCATTTTGTTATTTTGAATACGCCCAGCACCCTATAAAAAGCGCTAGCAAAAAAAAACGGCACAACCGTTAATACGGGCGCCGCAATTTAGCATTCCATAGAGAGTTTAGTAGCAATTCAACTTTTGACGAATGATATTCTCTATTTCCAATAAGTAAGTCTTGTGTTGCGACACCGCCAATCTCGTTAACAAACGCGAGCTTGACTTTTGGCCTACGATTTGCGCTTAGTATACAGAGTTCTAGAGTGAATCGCAAGCAATAACGCGTTAGTTAATCCCTGGTGGTGTATCAAATGCTGCCAGGTCTATACCCCGATCCACTTCCCACGGATACACGATATAAGCATCTGTCGTGGCACCGTAATAGTCTGGTTCTGCTTTTGAAAACACAGACCGATACGGGTTGTAATGCATGACACATAACTCTGGAAAGCCACCGGCACCTAAGACCCGGTCTTTTACAGCAATACTGGTGCGTCCACTCCCCCAGACGTCATCGACGACTAAAACGCGCCGGCCTGCTAGCAATTCATCGTCTGGAAATTGCAAAAATTCCGGCCAAACGTAAAGCTTTTCAGTGCCAATGCTATTTGGCGGAAACCGCACTGCAGCCGTCAAAATATCTTTGACATCAAGTGCTTCAGCGAGCATACCGCCTGGCACAATGCCACCACGGGTAATAATTACAATAGCTTCAATTTCGTATCGAAATTGAGGAATGAGAATGTCTATCAGCTTGTCTACCTCTTTCCAAGAGATAAACTCGCGACGTAATGGCTGGGACACTTTAGAAGTGGATGCGGAACTAGCTAAGCGGTTTCTTGTAAATTTTCAGCTTACCGATGTCATCACCGCAAGCTTTACAAGCTGTCATTTCAATTTTGAAGTCACTACCACCGCTGATCCAATTGAGGGTGCCTTGCAAAATCCCAACAGCAATATGACATACAGGCTTGTCGCTTTCACGTCCCCAGCACATTGAGCACTGTTCAAGCGTGTAAATGTAGTGATCATCGTGTTCGTGAACTTTACTGACTTGGTCACTTAGTTGGGTGAAGATGGTCGCCACAGCAGGTAAGCCGATCTTCATTTTGGTGTGCATGGGGAGCACCTTGAACGCCAAGTCCCCAGCACCGGCTAACGGGCCAAAGTCGCGCAGGCCACTCGCAAACACAGCACGTCCAGCGCGCAGTTGCAACCCTTGACCGCCACGAGAGCCATATAACTCTTCTAGTGCAACGTTCAATGCAGCCAAATCTGTAAAGTCGAACTCTTTATCAAGATTGTCTGGCGGGTAGTTACCAATAAGATGCTGCAAGCCAGCGATATTCAAAATTGCATTTACGCCATTCTTGCCCATCACATCTTCAAGCGCCTGCAAATAAATGCGCAAGAATTTGTTGGGGTACTTGTACCCACTAGGCTCAGACTTAACTTGTGTGGAGCTCATAAAAAGTTACGAAAAAGTGCTCTAGGATGCTATACGGTTACAGTATAACGAGTGCCAGCATTCAGCACAAACAATTCTTGAAGTTTAGCAAATCTAACAATTAGAGTGCATCTTTCAAATTTATCGTACCATAATCTGCCCTCAGGTTTCACAAAGAAACTAGCAGATTTGACACAAAAAAAGGCCAGAACATTTATTTGTCTGGCCTTTACTTCTGTTCTATGTAACAGGATGGAAATTACATGTGAATGTAATGCCCATCGATCCCGTGAGCCGCTTCCATAAGGGTCTCTGAAAGCGTTGGATGCGCATGCACATTGCGCGCAATTTCTTCGCCCGTGAGTTCTTGTTGCTGTGCTAGCGTTAGCTCTGGCAACAGTTCGGTTACAGACGGACCAACCAAGTGCGCGCCTAAGATTTCACCATACTTGGCGTCGGTAATCAACTTGACCCAACCACCGTAGTCATCCAAACCCAGCGCTTTGCCGTTCGCTTGGAAGTTGAACTTGGCAACTTTCAATTCATAGCCTAAGTCTTTGGCTTGTTGTTCAGTGTACCCAAATGATGCAATTTCTGGATGGCTGTAGGTCGCAGCTGGCATCATGTTGTAATCAAGAGTGACTGTTGGATGCCCGCCAATCACTTCAGCAGCAATCACGCCCATGGCTGAGCCAACGTGTGCCAACATCATCTTGCCGGTCACATCACCAATCGCGTAGATCCCATCGACATTAGTGCGCATTTGATCATCAATGTTGATGAAACCGCGCTCATTGGTAACAACACCAACGTCTTCTAGACCAATGCCTTTGCTGTTCGGGCCAAAGCCAATAGCAACCAATACTTGGTCTGCCTCAATGACTTCTTCGCCTTTCGCGCTAGACACAGTCACTTTAACCACGTTTGGATCTGAAGAGTCAATGTTCTCTACACGCGTAGACGTCATAATGTTGATGCCTGACTTCTTAAACGCCTTGGCAACTTCTTTACTGGTGTCTGCATCTTCATTTGGAACAATGCGGTCTTGCATTTCGACAATGGTCACATCTGTGCCGTAGCTGTTCCAAACGGTGCCAAATTCAACGCCAATCGCGCCACTTCCGACAATGACCACACGTTCTGGACGCGTTTCTTGCAGAATAGCTTCCCAATAGGTCACAACGCGTTCGCCATCAATATTGAATGCGGCTGGCTTAATCGCACTTGCGCCAGTTGCAATCACAATATTAGTGCCAGTGACCGTTTGGGTTTTACCATCAGCATCGGTCACTTCAACGGCATTTGGAGACGTCAATTTGCCACTGCCCATTAGGACATCGACCTTGTTTTTCTTCATCAAGAAGCCAACACCCTTGACCAACCGATTTGACACCTGACGTGAGCGCTTGACGGCTTGGCTGAAATCTAGCTGTAGGTTTTCAAACGAAATCCCAAACTTGTCTGCTTTATTGCGCAACGTGTACGCAAGGTCAGCGTTCTTGAGCAGAGTCTTACTAGGAATACACCCAACATTTAGACAAACGCCACCTAAGAATTCGCGTTCAATAATCGCAGTTTTCAATCCAAGTTGTGCAGCGCGAATGGCACACACATAGCCACCCGGTCCAGCACCAATTACGACCACATCATATGTGTTTCCGGACATAGAAAATTCCTTTTATTTTTTGAATTTTGCAGCATTTTCGCCGCTTTTTTGAAGTGTATCACACCCGTGATTAGGTTAAACGAAAAAGCGGAATGCAAACCGCACTCCGCTTCAAGCGAAAATACACTTGTAACCCCTAGATCAGGACAGACTGTCTGGTGGCAGTGCGCGCTGTGACAAAAATGTCTGCACATCTGCAATGGATTGTCTGTACTTGACCAGTAACTCTTCATCCGTTCCTTTGAAGCGATGAAGTGTTTGTAGCGAACATTGATCGCATCCACGCATGGCGCGGTATGAGTCTGTTTCGCAATCGATACAACCATTGAGGTCAATCATTGACAAACAGAAACCAAGTGTACGCGCATCGTCTTCAGTAAGCAGCTTGAGCTGGTCCACCAACTCGGCCCACGTTTCTCCACGCGCATTGCGCAAGGCGCTAATGGCTTTGACGGGAAATAACGTGTCATTCTGTGAAAACATAGTGACGATGACTCTCCTTTTCCTTTGCTTGGCTAGGCGCTGGAAATAACTGCACACGGTGCTGAGGAACTAACAATACACAATGTGAGTCTACCAAGTTGGGGGTTGGTTAGCAGCTTTAAACGACTTGCCACCAAACATGAAACGAAGCGAGGCTGCGAATCTGGGTCGAACGGACAGGGTTGTTCTCTAAAATTCACTGCGCTAAGTCTAAGAATTGCCGCTAGAGTTTGTCAATGGTTGATTGTTTTGAGAATTTTTTCACTAATGATGTATTGGTGAGCGCCTCTTAGCACCTCATCTGGCTGAGGGCGGCAATATGGGCCGGCGTTGTGTAGCAACAGCCGCCAACAATCGTGGCACCAACATCAATCCATTGTTTGGCATAGTCTGCGTACCGAATAGGATCAATCGCATCTGTCTGGTGCCACCGATCTGTTTCACTGTCGTATGCCCCTGTGTTGCCATAAGCGCCAATCGGCAACGGTGTCTTTTGGCGTAGCTCAATCAACAAATCAGCAATTATGGGAGCAGGCGTACAATTCACTAAGATAGCCTCCGGTGCTAGCGCGTTTAGGTCTCGAACAGCATCTGACAATGATTCGCCGGAAAGCAACTTTCCATCCAACCCGCACACTACACTCACCAGCACCGGCAAATTGGTCTGCAACGCACTTTCTACAGCAATACAGGCTTCCCGAATTGTGGGCATGGTCTCCACCAAAATACCATCGACTTCGGCTGCTGCAAGCGCTGCACTAAGATGTTGATGTTCCCGCTGCAATATCTTGCTAGATGGCGTGTGTTTTGGCGAATAACAATCTGCAACAGGCGCTTGAGACCCAAGCACGTAATGCGTTTGTCCAGCAACGCGTCGCGCTATCTCAACAGCTGTTGCCACCAGTGCTATTGATTGTTTTTCAAATGCCGTTCCCTCTAAATTCTGGAGATGACAACGAAACGTATTCGCAGTCACAGCATGGACACCTGCCGCAATATACGATTGATGAACTTTTGTTAGGGTCTCTACGTGGCCTACCATTGCGTTGGCAGACCACAGGGGTGGGTCTAGAGGTACGCCGCGCGCCTCTAGTTCAGAGCCCGTCGCCCCGTCTAAAATGAGCAAGTCACGCGCTGCGAGTTGCGTGCGTAGCCTATTAGACAGATTAGTTGTCTTCAGAGGAAGTGTCTTCTTCTGGCTGGGGATACAAAATTGGATCGTTCGGATCTTCAGGATTGAATACCCAAACATAGACATCGTCTGCGGCCCAGTCGTAGATCCACTTCGCATCTGTCGGCGAGAGATTTACACATCCATGCGACCGCTGATAGCCAAAGCCATCGTGCCAGTAGGCACCGTGGAGGGCAATTGCACCATCGAAGTACTGTGTCCAAGGCACGTTCTCAAGCGAGTAATAATCTGACCGATCTGCTGCGAACGCACCTGACATATCATCTGACTCAAGGCGCGCATAAATCTGGAACAACCCCTGGTTCGTTTGCCAAGCATCCAGACCACTCGAGATAAGCGTGGCATACACCAAAGTGTCGTCTTCGTAGGCTGCTAATGTTTGCTCAAAAAGATTGACTGCAATCCATCGCTTTCCGCTAACTTCTTCTGGCGGCTCAGGCGTATTGAGAACGCTCACTGCCCGTTGCTCAATCCATTGATTATGTCCAACTTGATACCAATCCCAGCCGTCTACCGTGACGGTATTGAAAATTTGGACCGTGTCATAGCGCCGGAGCGGACGAACATCATTATTGATTTCTCCCGCAGGCGTACGCAATGGGTTGAGTGTCGTCACCATCCACGCAAAGGGACGCTCAAGTTGCTCTTCAAATGTCATGCCACTAAACTGCGAAGTTTCTGAAATCGAAACTTCAACGCGGCGAACAAACTCCCCTTTATTGATGCGGAACCACTCTTCGCCTTCGTAGACAACTAACTCTTCTAGGGTGACAAAGACAAATCCACTGTCAATACCTAACCCAAGCAACCGGACGGGGTCTCCACCGTTGAAGCCCGTTTCAGGCGAGTCATAGACGGGAGCATCAGCGCGGACGCGGGCGTACAAGGAATGCGTCAGCGCATAAGGATCATATTCGACCTCTACAGCTGGCGATTTTGGCAATTCAAGGGGAAGTTCATAGGCACGTAGCTGGACTTCTTCAGCCCCACGCGCTTGCCCCGGACACAATGTCGGGTGCGCCAGATTTTCTGAGCGGGGACACAGAAATTCTGGATCAAGCGGTTTTTCATCCGGCGCTTCGTTTGCAAACGCAACGGGTGTTGCGAACAGCACTGAAAGAAAAATGGAAAAAGCCCATGCGAAAGTCAATTTGAAACGCATGGGCCTTATTTTGCTTAGTTGATGCAGTTTGTCAATGGAGATTGCTTACATTCAGCAACTTTATAACAGGTTTTCACCCTAGGTTAAGGCTAGATAACCACACCTTCTGGATCATTACCGGAATCAACCATTGCTTTGCGGACATTGACCGGGATCAGCAAGATGATGCCAATGACAAAGAACGCAATTAGTGACAGGATCGCAATCCGTTGTGAGCCGGTAAAATCGACGGCGAGACCGAACAACAACGGACCAAGCCACGATGTCCCACGCTCACTAATTTCGTAGAAGCCAAAGTACTCAGCTTCATTGTCTGGCGGGATCATTTGAGAGAACAAAGACCGACTTAGCGCCTGTGTCCCGCCCATTACAAGGCCTAAGACTGCCCCCATGTAGAAGAGCTGCGTATCGTTATACAAGAACGCGTAGGCATAGATCGCTAAACCAGCCCAGACTACCAGACCAATTAGAATTGACATCTTTGCGCCAATGCGGCTTGCCATCCATCCAAACAGAAGCGCCCCGAAAAACGCAACAAATTGGATCATCAACACTAGCGCTAGCAAGGTTTCTGGAGCTGTGCCTAACTCAGATGCTGCAAACACGGTTGAAACGGCAATAATCGTCTGAATACCATCGTTGTAAATCAGGTAAGACAGCAAGTAGCGCCCAGTCTGAGGCAAGTTATTCACCATATGGCGTAGCGTGATGAACACTTTCTTGAAGCCATACGTCCATAGCGACTCGCCAGCAGGCAGCTTCAAAGTTGAGGGCCGTTGGATCAGTCGTTTATGTGGATACAGCCATGTAAAGACTAGCCACCATACCCCAGCAGAGGCAATGCTCAAGCGCACGGCCAATCCTGTGTTCTCCATGAATGTGATCATGGCTAAGTTGATGGCGAGCAACACACCACCGCCAATGTAACCAGCAGCCCAGCCTTTAGAACTGATTTCATCGCGCTTGTCTGGGGTCGCAATTTCTGGCAAGTAAGAGTTATAGGCTACGACGGCAGCCCCGAAACTCAGGTTTGCAATGATGAACAAAATACAGCCGAGAATGACTGCACCGACTGTGCCAATCACAGGCATATCCGCGCGAATGAAGAACAGCAGAATGGTCGCAAATGCCCCCATATACGCAAAGTTCAACATGAGACGCTTTTTGTTAGGCGTGTAGTCTGCAGCAGTCCCAATGAGTGGCAAGATTAGAACTTGCAGGAACACAGACAAAGACACTGAATACGCATACAGCGCAGCCGGATTGATCCCTAAAATTTCAGAGTCTAGCCCCTCCGCTAACGCGGTAATGTATGGGCCAAGTAAGGCGGTAACGACAGTGGTTGAAAAGGCTGAGTTTCCCCAGTCGTACATCATCCAACCAAATATTTCTCGGCGATCGTTGATTGGTGCAGTTGTGGCGCTTGCTGACATTGGTGTGTCCTGTAGAATAATCCTAGTGGCAGAATTGTCTGTTTTGTACAGTGTGCGTAATAAGATAGCATTGAACAGCTAATCAAGCCAATCATTAGGTAGTCAAAAACGAAGGAGACCAAGATGAACTCAAGTATTGTCCGCATTTTGATCGATCCATACGCTGGTGAAGAAGCAGAAGTCTATCAAGCCTTACTTACCCGCCTGAATGGATTAGACGAAGACAACATCACCCCACTCTACTTGCGCTGGATTGTGAGCAGCTATGACCTTGAATTGGTGTGTCACACCAATGATCTGAGCACGTTTAATGACTTTATGATTGACACCATTCGCTCCGTGCCAGGCGTCAACAACACCGAAAGCCAGCTTCTAAACAATGGCTTTGTTTTCCCTGGCGGCTTTGCGCTTTCCCGCATGCGTGCTGAACATGGCTATTCCGTGACCCATGCTGTCGTAGATATTGACGTCACCCCTGGCGATGAACGGGATGTCTTTGCGGCACTATATGACCTACCCGAAGCGGATGATTTACGCAAAGTGTATGTCTTCCAAGAATTTGCGGGAATGAAGGCCGATATCACACTCCAAATCGCTGGCCCAAGTGCCAGCACTATTGCCACCTACGTTGCGCAATATATTCGCCCAATGTTTGGCATTCGTGACACAACAACCACATTCAGTAGCGGCACAGCAACATTTGTAAATTCAGAAGAGTTACAAACAGTGCTAGCTGCATATTGCCCCGCTTAAACCACACAGGGTAGTGATTTGGCGCGCCAAATCACTACCCTGTTGAATTGTTTTCAAGCCACATGTTGCAAGACTGTGGCGTTTGTTTTTAAGCAATAGCAGCGCGAATTGACGTCGCTACCGTTCGCGCCCGCACAGGCGCATCTCCAACGTGAGACGTTGCATCCAAATAACTGCGGATTTCATCTGCACTCAGCAATTTAGTCAATTCTGGATGCGCAGCCATCACATCAGCTAACGGATTAGCTTTCCCTTCGGATAGATCTGCCCAAGCGGCAAGCGAACATTCGCGAATGACCTCGTGTAGCTCTTGACGATCCCCACCATTCATCACAGCTGCCATTAGAACTTTTTCGGTTGCTGCAAAAGGACCATATGTAGCCATATTGCGGGCGACAGCAACTTCATTGACTACGAGACCTTTGACAATCCGTTGGACAACGCGCAACATTTCATCAGCGGCTAAAAATGCGCTTGGTAACAACACCCGTCGGTTAGCCGAGTCGTCCAAAGTACGCTCTAGAACCGAGCCTGCAGCATCATCCCAAGCGACGCGTGGCAGGGTCGCTAAGTAGCGCGCCAAACTACCTACCTTCTCAGACGAGATCGGATTGCGTTTGAACGGCATTGCGGAAGACCCAACTTGCTTGGCACCAAACGGCTCTGACCATTCACCAAACAGCGGATTCTGCAAAATGCGCAGATCATAGGTTAGCTTATGCAATGACGCAGCCAAACCAGCCAGCGCACTAACAATGAAATAGTCCTGTTTCCGCGGATAGGTTTGCGTGGCAGCGTCAAAAGCGGGTAGATCTATTTCGGCTAAGACCTTTGCTTCAAGGTCAGCCACGTTTTCAGCGCCAATCAGCACAGCATAACTCGCTGATGTCCCTACAGCCCCTTTGATGCCTTTGCCCAACACCATCGCATGCACGCGCTTTAATTCATCAAGATCGCGCAGCAGGTCTTGTCCATACTGTGCAATCCGGTAACCAATGGTTGTTGGTTCAGCCGGCTGAATGTGCGTAAAGGCCATTGCAGGTGTATCCACCCACTTATCAATCTGATCTACAACAGCGGACAGCAAATCCGTCAGTTTCTCGATGATCACGGCTAAAGCATCGCGGACACGCATGGCATCAGCATTGTCTTCAATGTCCATTGACGTTGCACCAAGATGGATCACGCCTCCACCCACTGGGCATTGCTCGGCATATGTCCGAATTGCAGCCATTAGATCATGTCGAATTTCGTGCTCAATTTCCGTCGCCCGATCAATATCAATATTGTCAATATTCGCTTCGAGGTCAGCAACTTGATCCGCTGTGACTAAGCCATAGCTTTGCTGCGCTTTTGCCAATGCGACCCAAATTTGACGCCAGAGTTTGTGCTTGTTTTCTTCACTCCATATTTGACGCATTTCAGCTGTGCCATAGCGCCAAGTAAATGGGGAAAGATAGGTTTCATGAGAGAAGTTAGTTTGAGGCATCAACAGTTCCTTGCATTTGCAATGATAAGTTTTCAACAGTTGGATAGTCTTCACCTATCCATTCAAAAGTAAGAGTTGTTTCTCCAGGTTGGATCAGTAGCGAGTCAAATCGGACTTCAGATTGCTCAGCAGTCGCCACAATTGGCTCTGGATCATAGTGTTCGCGCTGAATTGGATTGTCAATTTGCAAGCCACTACGCAGCGCTGTTTCGTGCCATGGAGAAAGTTCGCGATACAAACTAAGGGCTGCATCATTCGAATTAGATAACGTCGCAGTGACATCAAACATAATGGGACCAGAGGTCGTATTCCAAATATAGACCTCGGCAGTCGCAGCGTCCCAAGCCCATGTCGTATCACTCTGCCAGCTATCACGGGTTCGGCCAGGTGTGTGGGTCACAAACAATTTTGCTGGTTTGGCCGTCAGCTCATAAATGTAACTATCACCTTCAATTGAAGCAACACTTAGGCCTTTGGTTTGCCCCATCGCTTCATCGCCAAAAACATGGGTAACGGTTAACGCCTTCAGTTTGGCGGCGTAGCCAGGGCGTTCTGGCAACATAACCTCTTGCACGAGATACCAATAATTGTTGTGGTTGTCTTGGGTGTCTTGCGTGTTGCCTAAAATGGTGGGCGACTGTGAAAAGCGTTGCCCACTGCCATCTGTATTTCCCAATACGGCATTCGGGTTAGCGTCCATGAACGACTGCTGATGTACTTCACTTTCTGTCGGGCTAAACGAGCGCACTTTCAACGTTTGCGCATATTCCAAGCCCAAGACAACAAAACAAAGCGCAATAAAAATTCTACGCAGCGGTTGGGTGCGCAAGCGTTGTGCAACAAATTGCATTCCAAGTGCAGCCCAGATCACTAACGGGATCATCATCGACACGACGAATCGGTTTGCTTCGCGGAATGGCAAGCCCGCTTCCATCACAAACAACGACGGTGTCGGAATATAAAACTCATGCAACGCCGGATGGACAACCCGTAGCAGAGCGCCTAAAGGCAGCAACGGCGGCATTGTAAAGGACAGCGCAACGACGAACAAAAGCAACAAAAACGTCAATTCAAATTGATGCGTTGCCCAGACATCCGGTCTAACACTAGCTACAAAAGAGTTACGTTTGCGCCAAAAAAGCCATAGGCCTAGCCCAGCAAAGCTGAGATTAATGAGTCCGAGATACGTTTCACGGCCATTCACATCTGCGCCCTGCCAATACCAATAGACATAAATGTTAGGGTAGCGTTCTTCAAATCTTGGCGATGTGAAATCTAGGCGCGTTGTCCCGCGGATTTGACTGTAAATTTCGCCAACTTGTTCTCCAACAATTGGATGGCGCTGTGACGGTAAAACAAAATCCCAAGGGCGTGATGAAAAAAAGAAAAGATGATCTGTGTCACGAAATACATTTTCGCCAAACCAAATCGGGTCGTTTTCATAGGTTCCCGTCAAGTTAAGTACCGAGTGGTTCAGAATGGGCCAACTCACAATGCCTGACAAGACGGCAGCGAGGACATACCCCATCATTGCCGTTTTGAATCCGTCAAAATTGCGCTGGCTCCAGAACTGGACGACTTCACAGGTTGCAAACAATGCTGTGATGATGACCAACTGAAACGCATAATACGGCGTCATCAAAAGGGTTGCGCCTAGCATTAGGCCGAGTGTGGCAGCGCTCACCCAAGTGCGGCGCTGCCGATTGAGAAAAAGCACTAACATGCCCAGAATGACTAACCATTGCTGAGGCAGGTTGATATGCACGCGCGAGTGGGCAATTGCGTAATTTGAGAATGCAAACGCCAAGGCACTAAACAGGCTTAACCAAAATGACTGCAGATAGCGCTGAGTCAGTACAAACATCAGCACGCTTGACAGTACAAACGCCCCGAGAATGGCGACGTTATACGCAAATAGTTCGTTTGTGAAATACGCAATGACAGCTAGGCCGCTCATCAACAACGGATACTCACCGCGGCGTGCGTAAGCCGCGCCAAATGGATATTCTGAGAGGCTCAGAAAGTTGTAGTCTAAGCCATTTAGAAATGAATACTTACGCCACCAAATGAGCCACGTGTACTGAGGGGTGTGACCACTGCCGTCATAGTTCAAATTGAACGGATCGAGGATCAGCGGCCAAGTGTAGATGCACGCAATCCCAAAAGCAATTGCGCCTACTAGAAGTAGACGCAATTTACGATTAGGCAAAAAAGTGGATGCCATAAAAAGAAAGACAGTCGACTGACTTGTAGACGATCTACAAATGCTTACATCGAACTAGTTCGCGTGATGCGTTTGCAGGCTGCGCACTTTCAAGTCACGGGCCTTCAATGCCTTGATGCCCTCTACGGCGGCACGTGCTGCAGACAACGTTGTCATCATTGGCGTGTTGTGTAGCACGGCGCGCATGCGCATGGCGCGGTTATCATCGTAAGCGCCTTGACCCAATGGTGTGTTAACAATCAACGCAAGTTCACCTTGGTCTACCATCTCGGCAATGTGATGCCCACCTTCTTGGATCTTGTTAGCCGTTTCAACGACCAATCCATTTTCGCGGAGCCATGCAGCCGTTCCTCTAGTGGCGCGCAGCGTAAAACCTAACGCGTCCAAATCACGCGCAATCGGCAAGATTGCAGCTTTATCACTGTCAGTTACAGTTAGGAGCGCGACACCTTCGGTTGGCAGTGGCGTTCCTGCTGCACTTTGAGACTTTGCAAAGGCAGCGCCAAAGCGACTGGCGTGCCCCATGACTTCACCTGTAGAGCGCATTTCTGGGCCAAGCAAGGCATCTGAGCCAGGGAATTTTTTGAATGGCAGTACTGCTTCCTTGACGAAGAAACCATCCAAACTTGGTGTTTGCGTCAGGCCAAGATCGACTAATTTCTCGCCAGCCATTACACGCGCTGCAATACCAGCTAACCCTGTGCCAATAGCTTTACTGACATAAGGCACCGTGCGGCTCGCGCGTGGATTGACTTCAATGACATACACATCATCGTCTTTGATAGCATATTGAACGTTCATGAGACCGTGGACGCTGAGTGCATTCCCAAGCTTCTCGGTGTTTTGCTTGATCAGATCAATTTGATAAGGCGTCACCTTGTATGGTGGCAACACACAAGCGCTGTCTCCCGAGTGCACCCCAGCTTCTTCGATGTGCTGCATGATGCCACCCACAACAATGCGATCACCATCGCCAATCGCATCGACGTCGACTTCGATCGCATTTTCAAGGAATTGATCAATCAGCACCGTTGGAGTGATATCTAGCTCAGCATCTGTGGCTGCCTCAAGGGCTGCGCCCCAGAATTTCTCTAACGCGGACTCGCTGTGGGCAATTTCCATTGCCCGGCCGCCCAACACATAAGACGGGCGCACCAACACAGGGTAACCAATGCCTGCTGCGATCTTCTTTGCATCCTCAATATTGGTAGCCGTGCCCCATTTTGGACTGCTAATGCCAAGTTCTTCAAGCAATGCGCCAAAGCGAATACGGTCTTCTGCCAAGTCAATGGAGTCGGCTTGCGTGCCCAGAATTGGCACGCCTTGCTTGGCTAAGCCTTGCGCCAAGCGAATTGGCGTTTGACCACCAAACTGCACAATCACACCCATTGGCTTTTCAAGATCGACAATATTGAGGACATCTTCTAACGTGAGTGGCTCAAAGTAGAGGCGGTCCGCCGTGTCATAGTCAGTACTTACCGTTTCCGGATTGCAGTTGACCATGATGGTTTCATAGCCAGCGTCTTTCAGTTTGAAGCAGGCTTGCACACAGCAGTAGTCAAATTCAATACCTTGCCCAATCCGGTTCGGCCCACCACCTAAGATCATGATCTTTTGACGATCGGTCGTGTCAGATTCGTCTTCAACTTCGTAAGTTGAGTACAAGTATGGCGTTTGCGCCGCAAATTCAGCCGCACAGGTGTCAACCTTGTGATAGACCGGGCGGACATTCGCCGCGAGCCGTTGGGCGCGGACTTCCAACGCATTGATACTTTCGGCATCTTTCACGCTGTTGGCAATCAGATTGTCGCCAAAGCCTTTACGCTTGAGGTCGCGCATCATTTCAGCGGAAACATCCGCTAAGTTGAGTCCACTCAGTTCGCGCTCTAGTTCAACCAGTTCAATACATTGTTGCACCCACCATGGATCAAAATTATGGTCTGGTTCAGGCGTGCCATCTAAACGCGCTTCACAGACTTGGTAAAGCTTTGTCGCTGTCGGCAATGTAGTTTCAGACGCCTCGAGCAGCGCTTTGCCAAACCCATTTAGCCCAACTTCTAGACCCCGAATGGCCTTGTTGAAGGATTCTTGGAAGGTCCGACCAATTGCCATCACTTCCCCAACGGACTTCATTTGTGGGCCAAGCGAATGGTCAGAGCCAGGGAACTTTTCAAAGTTCCAGCGCGGGACTTTGACGACACAGTAGTCAATGGACGGCTCAAATGACGCTGGCGTTTCCTTAGTGATGTCGTTTGGAATTTCATCCAAGGTGTAACCGACTGCTAACAACGCGGCGATTTTTGCAATTGGGAAGCCCGTCGCTTTCGATGCCAGTGCAGACGAACGACTCACACGAGGGTTCATCTCAATGACAATCACATCGCCATTTTCAGGATTGACTGCAAACTGTACGTTAGAGCCACCAGTTTCAACGCCAACAATTTCCATGACTTTGCCAGCCATGTCACGCAAGCGTTGATATTCACGGTCGGTCAGCGTTTGAGATGGTGCAACCGTAATGCTGTCGCCAGTGTGAATACCCATTGGGTCTACGTTTTCAATGGAACACACCACCACGAAGTTATTCGCGCGGTCGCGCATGACTTCGAGTTCGTACTCTTTCCAGCCCAAAATCGATTGTTCTACTAGCACTTCTGTATTTGGGCTTTCGCGCAGGCCATGCGCCACCACGCGCTCAAAGTCTTCCATGGTGTAGACAATGCCACCACCAGAGCCGCCAAGCGTCCGCGATGGACGAATGAGCGCAGGCAGGCCGACTTCATCAATGAGAGCTAACGCTTCTTCCAATGTGTGCGCCACGCCGCTGGGTGGCACTGGCAACCCAATTTCTTCCATGGCTTCACGGAACTTTTGGCGGTCTTCTGCAATCAGAATGGATTCAAGCGGTGCGCCAATAGAGATCACGCCATATTTAGCCAGAATGCCACTTTCTTCCAAATCGACGGCTAAGTTAAGGGCTGTTTGCCCCCCAACCGTTGGGAGAACAGCATCCGGTCTCTCTTTGGCAATGATCTTTTCCAGAATCTCGATCGTCAATGGTTCGATGTAGGTCACATCGGCCATGTCTGGATCAGTCATAATGGTCGCAGGGTTGGAATTGACCAAGATCGTCCGGTAGCCTTCAGCCCGGAGCGCTTTACACGCTTGGGTTCCAGAATAGTCAAATTCACACGCTTGGCCGATCACAATTGGACCTGCACCAATGATCAAAATACTATGGATGTCTTCTCTTTTTGGCATTTGTCTTTTTCATAAAAAAGCACCAAGGGAAAGTCCTTAGTGCTTCTATTCTTGAAACATTTTTTATTTTACTGCCCACGATGGGCACCAAGGGCCACTAAGAAATAATTCAGACATCATCATCTTGCCTAAGAACATTTGCTTCGTGTTACTTCGTGAGCCTTAGTGGGCGATTTCTACAGTATTATCGCTCAAGTTAGCGATCACCGACTTGATAATTCGGTGCTTCTTTTGTAATTTGCACGTCATGCGGGTGGCTCTCAATGAGTCCAGCATTAGAAATGCGTTGAAGCTTCGTTTCGTTTCTAAGTTCGGAAAGGTTGGCGGCACCTGCATAACCCATCCCAGAGCGCAGTCCCCCAACGAGTTGGTAGACATAGTCGCGCAGTACGCCTTTGAATGGTACGCGACCTTCAATCCCTTCGGGGACTAGCTTACCACTGCCCTTCTTGCCTGAAGTGCCAGATTGCCCAGTGCCATAGCGATCTTTGCCATAGCCTTGCATTGCGCCGAGACTCCCCATGCCACGGTATTCCTTGAATAAGCGCCCTTCAAAAAGCACTTCTTCGCCTGGTGATTCTTTCAAACCGGCCAGCAAACTCCCGAGCATCACCATGTGGGCACCGCCAGCTAGCGCTTTGACAATTTCGCCACTGTACTTGATCCCGCCGTCTGCAATGGTTGGAATGCCAGTGCCTTTCGCAGCTTGTGCACATTCATAGATCGCGCTCATTTGCGGCATCCCCGCCCCTGCAACGATCCGAGTGGTACAAATTGAGCCAGCACCAACGCCAACTTTGACGCCATCTGCACCCGCTTCGATTAGAGCGAGCGTACCGGCTTTTGTCACAACATTACCCGCCAAAATTGGCAAGTTCGGGTAGCGCTTTTTGATGCGTTTGATGGTGTCCACCACACCTTTGGAGTGTCCGTGTGCAGTATCAATGGCAACCACGTCCACATCTTCTTCAACCAGTGCGGCAACCCGATCATCAACATCGGGGCCAACACCAATAGCAGCACCCGCAAGCAAGCGCCCGCTGCTATCTAGTGAAGCATTAGGGTAGTCACGCCGTTTTTGAATATCTTTGACCGTGATTAGACCTTTCAGATTGCCGTACGCATCTGTCAACAGCAGCTTTTCAATGCGATGCTTTTGCAACAGCACAACAGCTTCGTCTAAGGTTGTTCCCACTGGCGCTGTAACCAGTTTGTCTCTGGTCATGAACTCCGTAACTGGGCGATAGTACTCAGACTGTTCAACAAAGCGGACATCGCGATTTGTCAAAATTCCGACAAGAGAATTGTTATCTGGGTCTACAATCGGCACACCGCTGATGCGATAGTGCGCCATCAGATTCTCAGCATCTTGCAGGGTTGCAGTTGGTGGCAGGGTAATCGGGTCAACAATCATGCCGGATTCAGAGCGCTTGACCATTTCAACTTGTTCGGCCTGCGCTTCAATTGGCATATTGCGATGGATGATCCCAAGACCGCCTTCACGGGCAAGTGCAATGGCTAAGCGGCCTTCAGTGACCGTGTCCATCGCGGCGGACAAAATAGGAACATTCAGTGTGATCTCAGGCGTAAGTGCAACGCTGATATCAACTTGATCTGGTAAGACTTCGGTGTAATCTGGAACCACTAAGACATCGTCAAATGTCAGGGCAGTGTCGCCATTAAAGAGGGCGTGATTAAGATCCATAGGGGTGAAATTTTCTCGCTTGGGTGAATAAAAATTTCGTCAAAGTTTATCATCGAAGCCTTGGCTTCGATCACGTGGGGGCTTACAGGAGGCAAGGGGTGTGCTTTGGGCAGAGTGAATGAGTAGTGATGAGTGAATAGTGGAGAGTGGTTAGACAAAGTTTTTATGCTACCCACTCTTCACTAGCTACTCATTCACTCTAACTACCAAATAACGCTTCAACCGCTGGCTTTGGCGTCAAGTCATTGCGCCACAGGCCAAAGTGGTGTTCAAAGTTTTCAGGGAACCCTTTATCTGGCGTAAAGTCGAAGGCTGTCCACGCAAGCCAGCCAAGCTGATTATTATTTTGCGAAACGGTCCAGGCTTCCTTCAAAAGTTGCGCTTGCAAGGCTTCGTCACGCGCATCGAACGGCGCGGCCGCGAAGCTATGGTACCCAATCTCTTGGAGCAGCAACGGTTTTGTGGCCCGGCCTGCGTAATCTGAAAAGCGCTCTTGCAGCTTGCCTGCGTCTTCCCAGTGGTGGAACGACAAGAAGTCCACATAAGGTTCTGTCACGAGCGGGTCACCCCACCAGCCTGCGGTAATCAGATGATGCGGATCATGTTCACGCACTAGCGCAGTGATATGGTCCAGCCACGTGATAACTTCATCGACGGTAAATTCTGGCTCTAGATTCGGATGCGCGCCATAGTCAATGTCACCTTCATTGCGCACATCCCACGCTAGAATCGCACTGCGATGCCGATAGCGTCGGACGATATACACAGTCTGATTATCATAGTGCGCCCAATCTGTATACAACGGACGGAAGGTTTTGTCCGGCAAGTCATTGAGCGTCACAATCAACTTGATGCCGTGCTGATCTGCCAGATCGAAAATGAGGTCCACTAATGCAAAGACATCTTCATTTGGAATGGCGTCTTCTGGGCGACATTGGAACAAGATTTCGTAGCGCAAGAAAATCCGGATCGTGCTAAATCCAGCAGCATCCATCACCGCAAATTCTTCACGAATTTGCACCTCATCTCCCTCTGCCAAAAACCGATACCAAGGCGCATTGCGCGGATAGTAGTTTGCGCCCCACACTGCAAAATGCTGATCACCAAGCTTGAGTTGGTTGTCTTGCATTTGCACGAATGTAGTTGGATCTGCGGGTTCAGCAACTGCTGGATCTGGCAAGGGTGCTTGATCTGTGTTGCACGCGACCGGCGTTGGCGCAGGCAGTTGTTCAAGCCGTTTCAGTGCTTTGAGCGCTTCACGGCGCGTGCCATCAATTTGGAACGCTAACAGATATTGTTGCGTGGCGTCTTCTAAATTGCCATTGGTTTCCAACTCTGTGCCATAGGTATAAAGCGCGGCATATTTCTTACTTTCTAGAGGTTCTTCGCCGCAGGTGTCCCCACGGCTAATGAGCGTCTCTAAAACTTGCAGTGTATCTGGCCAGTTGCCCCACGTCGTATTGAGATCAGCGCAGGTTGTTTCTGCAACCACGACCGACGTTTGGGTTGGTGGCGCAACTGTATTTGTCGCAACTGCCATCGCTGGCGCTGGCAGTTCAGTTGCAGCGCCTTGCTCAGGTGTATTGCCACTACAGGCGGTAAGTAAGCCGAGAGTGAGCAGAATCCAGAGTATTTTTTTCATAAGTTTGGTGATAGTTGAAAGTTGATAGTTATAGTTCTGGATCAGCATCCAACTATCAACTTTCACGCCGTACTTAGCCCCGCGAGCGCTCCAGCAGCACCATCATAATAATCGCCAAAATTGTCCGAATTTCAGAGGCGTCTTTGATGTCAACAACCTCATCAATGATGAACTCGCTTTCGAGAAAGGCCGGTTTCTTCTTGATGCTGACAACAACAGTGCCATCATTACGTTTGACGGAGTAGGTCGGATTGAAGAAAAAGCCAGAGAAGATGCCCACAATTGGGATTTCGCCGAACAACGCATCCATTACTTTGACAAAGCCATTGTCTTCTTCGATGTGCAAAATTGGACCACTCTGGTCAGAAATATCGTAACGCGCTTTGAAAATTGAGCGCATGCCTTGACGTTTGACTGACCCGAGGTGATTACCAGACGCATCGCGGAAGTGATACTGCGCAGAAAAATCGATTACGCGATCAGCGCCAATTGAATACAGTTGTTGCGTGCGAGTATTGTCACTATAGACGCTAATGGCTTCTTTGAGCTTCATCAGCTTTTGGCGCACATACATCAATTGCTGACCGCTAGCGTCGGTTACAGTAATTTGAGGTGCTAGCGCGATTTTTTTGAACGAAAGTTTGAGGGGAAAGTTGTACACGATGTGCCTCCTTCTAGAACCGTGTTGTGGAAAACAGTGCTCCCATTGTGGCACAAATTGCGTACTATTTAGTTTGATTTAGATCAGAATAGATTGTTAGGTGGCAAATGATCGCTTACTTTGCTTGAGGTGTTCGTAGCGTCAACAAAATAATGAGTACACTAATGAGCGCCAATACAATACTTGCCCACATCACCCAAGCAAATCCATCCAGAAACGCATCATTGACTAAGGTTTGTACCGCAACTTTCTGAGTTGCATTTAGGCCATCTGGGATTGCGAGACCGGCGAGTTCCCGCGCATTCTGAGTGAGCGTTTGCGCCATTTCAGTTGATATTGACGTGCTAGGCAACCCTGCCTGTAGCGAGCGCCCAAAGTAATTGACAATCCACGCACCAAAGATAGCCACAGCCAACATATTTGCCACCCGTGTCGCAGCGTTATTCACACCTGAGGCAATGCCCGCAAACTCATCTGGCAAAGATCCCATTGCGGCACGCGTCAACGGCGCAATCATAATCGCCAACCCCAGACCGTAAACCACAACAATGGGCACCAATTCTAGCCAGTAGTTTTCCACCGTTCGACTTTGGCTAAAGAGGTACAACGCTACGGAGCTAATCAACATCCCGGTGACCAGCGGCAAAACAGTCCCAATTCGGTCGGCTAACCGCCCCACAAACTGCGACAAGATCATAATTAGAATGCTAATTGGCATAATGGTCAGGCCTGACCACACGGCACTGTAGCCCAAGACTTGCTGCAAATAGAGCGGCGCAAAGAAAAAGAATGCTGACAACCCCATGTAGTACAGCACCGTAACAACATTGATACTTATGAATTCACGGGTGCGCAACACTTGCGGCGGAATTAGTGGATATTCTGTATTAAATTGACGCCAGATAAAGGCTAGGAGCGCAATCGTGCCAATTCCCAGCAGCCCTTGGATCAACGGTGTTGACCAGCCCAGACGGCCACCTTCGATCAGACCAAAAATTAGCCCACCAAACCCGACTAAAAGAATGAGGATGCTCTGCCAGTCAAGTGGAGAATCGGTATTTGACCCATACGATTCAGGCACTTTGGTCTTCGCAACGTAGATGCCAATCAACACAAATGGCACGTTGATAAAGAAGATCCCACGCCACGAAAGATAGTCGACTAGCACGCCACTTAACAATGGTCCCAGCGCAATAATGCTTGAGGTCAAACTTGACCACAGTCCAATGAGCTTACCGCGCTCTTCTGGCTGCGAGTTGGCGTTGATCAGCGCCAAACCAACCGGCACCTGAAGCGCCCCACCAATGCCCTGCAAAGCCCGCGCACCAATTAGCATTTGCGGGCTGACAGCAAAACCAGCCACCATGCTCGCAAGGCCAAAAATACTCATCCCAATCATGCAGACCCGGACGCGTCCATAACGGTCAGCCAAAATCCCACCGATCAACAGCAGCGTCGCCATCATCAAAATATAGATATTGACAATCCATTGCAGATCCGCAAGTTCTATTTGAAATGTTTTCTGGATCGTGGGCAACGCAACATTGAGCGCCGTCTGATCCAGAAAGATCACACCAGAGCCAATGGCGGCAACGATCAGGGCTGCGCGGGTTTGGGGGGACATGCTAGCTAAGGTGTAATTCGTAAGGTGTAACGCGATCTAGACACTAGAACGAAGTCGACTTGCTCCGCGCGCTCAAGACAAAATTACACCTTACACGTTACGAATTAGATTGTTAGCCCACCATCAACCATATAAACCCCACCAGTACAGTAAGACCCAGCATCTGAGGCGAGGAAGACTGCTAGACCAGCAACTTCGTCTGGGTCGGCAATGCGGCTCATGGGGATTTCTTGGTTGAGATGCGCCATGATGTGTTCGTTTTTCCACAGTGCGGCACTAAATTTCGTTTTGATGAAGCCGGGGCCGATTACGTTGACGCGGATGCCATCGTTGGCCCATTCTTTGGCCTGCATTTTGGACAGGTTGATCAGCGCAGCTTTACTGACACTGTAGATCCCAATGCCTTGTTCAGGGCTTACCCCACCAACGGAACTGATGTTGATCACTGAGCCATTGCCCCGTGATTTCATACTTGGGTAGGCGCGCTTTGCCAGTTCAAACGGCGCTTTGACATTGACGTCCATGATCTTGTCAAAGGCAGATTCATCAACATCGTTTGACGGGCCAAAAACCGGATTCGTTGCGGCATTGTTGATGACAATATCAATGCCACCGTAGTGTTCAATGGTTTTGTCGACGAGGTTCTGAAGCTGATCCATATCACCAACATGGCAGGCAATCCCAATAGCATCCCAGCCTTGTTCACGGTAACTGGCCGCGACAGCATCAACCGCATCTTGTTTGCGGCTACTGACGACAACACTGGCGCCGTGTTCTGCCAACCCACGCGCCATTGCTTCCCCAATGCCTTTGCTGGCACCAGTCACAATTGCCACGCGGCCACTTAAGTCGAATTTATTTTTGATTGAATTCATAGTTCTAATGCGTAATTTAATAATGCGTAATGTCGTTGCAGCGCAGACCGTGACATGCGCGTTAGGTAATAAATTGACGGTGGTGTAAGGTGTATTACGAATTACACCTTACGCATTAAATCCCTAAGTCTCTAGGATTATTCCCCGCCAAAATATCTTTCCCACGAATGGCAATTGCCGGAATAAAGTCTTCGTGTGTGATGATGTAAAACTTCTTTTCACGGATTGCATCAAACGTGGCGGCGGCGACTTCTTCTGCGGTCTTGCCGGTGTTTTCAATGAGGCTTTGCATCTTTTTGAGATGCCCAATTTCCATTGCCCCAATCTTGATCTCTTCTGGCGCGTTTTGCATATCATCTGGGCGGATGCGCTCAGAGGTTGTGATCTGCGTTTTTGTCCACGCGGGACACAGCACGCTCGCGCTCATATTTTCATGACCGTACAAAGCGAATTCGTGTGAGAGCACTTCGCTCAACACCACGACCGCATGCTTTGACACGCGATAGATAGCCATGCCATGCCCAGTAACTAAGCCAGCAATAGACGCAGTATTAATCACATGGCCCTCTTCACCACCAGCAATCATGCGCGGCACAAAGGCGCGGATGCCATTGACAACGCCATTGACATTGACGCCCATGACCCAGTCCCAGTCCGTTGCAGTGCTTTCCCAAATCTTGCCGACGCTTCCAACGCCAGCGTTGTTGAATAGCAAATGCGCCGCACCAAATTCAGCGTAGACTGCATCTGCTAAGGCCATTAGTTGGGCTTCATTGCGTACATCAATAACTTGTGACAATACACGAACGCCTTGCGCTTCAAATGTCTTGGTAACAGCATCTAACGCCCCAGCATCAATGTCAGCCAAAACCAGATGCATGCCCAAGTCAGCAGCTTGTTCTGCCAGCGCCAGCCCAATTCCCGATCCACCGCCTGTGATGACGGCGACTTTATTTTTGAAATCTTTCATAATCTTTTGTGAAGAGTGACGAGTGAACTTCGGCCAATGTGTTTAGCTCACTTATCACTCGTCAACTATCAGTTGCTAAACCTCTAACAACAACTTGTCTTTATTACTTCCGTCAAACAACATTTCCAATTCACCGATGGCAATACTGCGAAATGCTTCACCAATTGTCACCGCAGGTAGATAAGTGTCATGCGCAGCCCAACCGCGTTGTGTCGGGTCTAGCGAAATCAGTTTATTTGCAACTAGGAGTTGTCCTTCCTATATGTTGGGAAGCTCTTCTTCAAGCCACTAAAAGTCCTCAGGCTTGAAATTCCCCACCGGACGCGACGCCAACGTCCACTTCTTATGTATTGTTGCCAATTTGGATCCCTCTCTGGAGAGCAGATTAGTGTGTAAAAGAAGCCTACACCGATTGTTAGAAAACGGCAATGAATTGTTTAATGGGTGAATTGACGAATTGATAAATTCTTAATGAGACGCAGTATACGCATGCCCACATTAAACATTCACCAATTAAGCAGTTCAACAATTCATCACTTAAACCCTCCCAATCTTTCGCAAACCCGACTCTCCAATTGCTCTTTCCCTCCAGATTCGGTACAATCTGCGCGGCGTTGTACCCTTCGCCAAATTTCGATGTAAATTGAGGCTCAAATGAGCCGCCAGACAAGGGCTTGAAAATGAAAGTACTTTTACTCCGTGATGTCTACAAACTCGGCTTGGCCGGGGAAGTTAAGAAAGTTGCTAACGGCTACGGTCGTAACTTCTTATTTCCACGCAAGCTGGCAGTACCTGCAACCGCAGGTGCGATGAAACAAGCAGAAGCAATCCGCGAAGCTGCTGCAAAAATCCGCGAACAAGAAAATTTGGAAAAAGCCAGCCTCAGCGAAAAACTCGCTGGTTTGGTCTTGTCGTTCTCTGCCAATGCAAGTGAAAAAGGTCGCTTGTTTGGTTCAGTAACTCACCAAATGATCGCAAACCAAATTGCTGAAAAGACTGGCGAAGATGTAGATCGCCGCAGCATCATTGGGTCTGCAATTCGCGACTTGGGTGTTCACAACTTGAGCGTGCGCTTGACCGCTGACTTGCTTCCAGAAGTCACCGTTGTTGTGCACCGCGAAGACGAAGACGCAGACACTTACCTCAACGCTGTAGAAGAGGTTGAAGAAGTTGTGGAAGCCGTTGAAGAAGCAGTCGAAGAGGTTGCTGACGCTGTTGAAGAAGCAGTGGACGACGCAACCGGTGCTGAGGAAGCGTAACCGCAAACTTGTTCCAACCACTTGGTGAGCAACTGCGCCACAAGCGCGAATCGCTCAACATTTCTATCCAAAATGCTTCAACCGATACGCGGATCAAGCGTAAGTACATTGAAGCGATAGAAGCTGGCAACTTTGAAGCCCTGCCCACGATTATTCAGGTGCGGGGCTTTTTGCGTAATTACGCACTCTACCTCAAGGAAGATCCTGACGTCATTCTTGAGCAGCTAGACGCTGCTTACGAAGCCCAAGCCTCATCTGGCGGGATTAGTCGGTTTTTCAAGCGTCAACCTGAGCCACAAGCGCCACCGCCTGCGGCAGCCCCCACTCCAACACAACCACAGCAACCCAATTACTATCAGCCAGAAGTTGAGCCTACCGCAGACTCAGCTGGCTCCTTTCAAGGGTTACGCGGTATTTTTCAACGAGGCAGCACAGCGAATGACAGTGCGCAGGCCGCTCAAGTTGCCAAAAGTAGACTGGGGCGCATCACGCAGCGCCAACAAACGCCAGAAGACGATGGATACCTGTCGCCTTACCGTGAGACAGACGACCCCAATGCACCGTTCCGTGAACTCGATGCATTCAACCGGGCCTTGGAAAATGGCGACTTTGAAGAAGAGACACACGACAATGAACCAATGGAAACTGACCCATTGGCGAATGTCTATGCTCCCTATTCACCGTTTGATCCGACTGAAAGCACGTCTTCGCAAGATGAGATCAATGTAGATGTAAATCCTAAGCCACCAGGCACTGGGCCGTTTCTAAAACGCTGGCATAAGACTGGTGAGCAGCCAATTGAGCCGATGCGAAAGCGTCCGCAACGGCCAAAGCGCCAGCCAACACTCACCCCTGAGCAACAACCTAATCCAGATGGAGTATGGCAGCGGCCACCCGCCCAAACTGAAGAATTCCATACCCCACAGATCCCTGAGCCTGCGCCTGTGTATGCGCCGCCGCAGGAAAACAAAATCCCACTGCGATATCGGATTCGCCGTTTTGTGACGATCGATATGCTTGTCACTGGTGCATTTCTAATTGGCACAGTTGGCCTCATTCTGTGGTTCGGTTTCAATCGCATCCCTGAATTAGCCCCTGAACTGAACGCTACCCCGCAACGTGTTTCGGCAGAGAAGACCCCCACAATTGTGCCAACCGAAACACCGCAAGGGCCTCAGACAAGCGCCAGTGGTGAATATCTTTCTGTTGCGCTCAACATTGATGTTACGCAAATGACCTATCTGCGGTTGTCTGTAGATGGCAATGTTGAATTTGATGGACAAGCTATCGCAGGACAATCATTCAATTTTCTGAATGTCAACAGCGTTGCGCTCACAACCAGCAATGCCCGCGCTTTGAATGTAGTGCATAACGAAGCTGAATATCTGCCGCTAGGTGGCTTTGGTGAAATTGTAGATGTTGTGTTCGAACCCAACGCGCGCGTCTATGGCACACCGCAAGCGCTTGATACGTTCCCAACCCCAACGCCTGATCCAAACGCAGACGCTGCCCCCGCCGCTTCCGAATCAGCACCTGAGGCGGAAGCTACGCCTGACCCAGACGCTGAAGCAACGCCAGCGGCCGACACCCAAGACGGCTAAACTTGCGGCTCGACTAACTCTTCCATCAATTCAACAATTTTGCGGGTCTGTCGCTGAGACTTCGTTAGCCGCTGTCCGTAAATATACGTCCCTCCAAGCACGACACTTGGTAGCAGCACGCCCCAAATTAGCCAATTGGCAACTGAGAATTGCGGCACTTGCGCGGCAAAATTGATATTCAACAAGATCACCGCAACAGCTAACCAAACTGATAAAAAGTTTGGAATAGCATCACCAGAGTGCATCCACTTAAGTCCCGAAGAGCGACGCTTTGTAATTGGCCACCATAGGTTAGATCCCATATGTCCAAGTTGATCTTGCAACACATGGGTTATCCAGCCTAGCCCAATGGCTAGTCCCGTTTGCCAGCCTAGAAATATACCTAGCACAGCGCCAAATACAATTCCTAACGTTAGTGAATGCGTCCATCTCCGATGCCACGGTAGAAAATCCACTTCAATGCGTTTCTGTTTTGTCTTCGGGTCACGCTGTACACTGAACTCAATAGTCGGGCCTTCGAAAATATCAACTTTTAGATCGCCATCGTAGCCATAATACACGGGCATCTGGAGCGCGGTTGTTGCGGTGCGTAACTGGGTCTCACAAACAAACTGCTGTCCTGTGTCTACAATTGGCCCACGCTTGACTGTTAGTTGTTGGTCGTAAGGATCAAACCAAATGCTGTAACGCTGCCAGCGATCACTTGCCAACTGCATGGTATGCAGTTGGACACGCTGAGAAGTTTCCGTTTGCCAGACGTTATCCAAGATTGCGGTAAGTTCGGTTGCAATTGCGTTTGCGTCAAATGCGTTCGCATCAGGTCGAATATCATGATGGGTTGTTTCCAAATAGCGCGTCCATTTGAAATCTAGCCAGTCGGGAAGCAAGCCAAATGCGCCTGCCAAAACCAAGATCAGACCACGCTCAGAGGAAGCGTGTTCAATGACACCTGGTACGCAGGATGCCGCAGCCACAGCAGAGATGAAGTGAGTAAAACCTTTCATAAGAACAGACAGTGAGCGCTAGAGTAAGCCGATGATGAAGCCGTCCCAGCCGAGCATATTGATGAGAACTGGGATGAGGATGACACCAAGGCAATGCATGCGTCGCGTCTTCCAAAGCAATGGCAAACTGCCTATACAAGTACATACTGCCAACACTGCTAGCCCGGCCCAATGCGTGCTAATAAACACAACGCCCAGCAAAATAACCAGAGTCAAGCCATTTAGCAGTCGTTGTGGCAATTTCGGCGCAAGTTTTGCAGAAAGCCATGCTGCGCGTTCAAAAACTAGGAACGTTAGCGCCGCCGAAATTGCAATCGCGCCAATGGCGAGCCAATAGCCCTGCCACGTCCCCGGTCGATCTAACGTGGCTAGCATTGCGGCTAGCCCTCCTCTAGTGAGCCCAACACCTGGTAAAAAGAACAGCGCAATTGCCCCAACGTAATAGAGAAATCGGGATGTGCCTTGCGAAATAACAAACACGCGCGCGTCACGCTGAGCCGTTGCGTGTCCGGCTAAAAATCCACCTATTCCTGCGGTGACAAGCGGAAAAAAGGCCGCAAATAGGCCGCCCAAAGCGCCTGCAAAGATCCCTTGGCTTGCCAACTGCGGCGTCAGATCTAAGCGGCGCTTTACCACTTGCTTTGGCGCCCGTCCGCCAATTACAAACGCTTGGATCACGGCTGGCACTGCAAAAAAGCCCACAAACGCTGGTAGCAAATTCTGGTACGCAACATCCAACGCAATCGGGCTGCGGTACATCAAGATAATGCCGACAATGCCAGACAGACTAAACGTCAGCGCACCTGCTAACAGTTGCCCCCACGCCTTGCGCATGCGGTCGAAATTTGTGCCAGCCCCATTGCTAAACGGCCACTCTGACATCAGCATATAGATGACAATTAGTGCAATGATCCAGTGCAGATGTGGCGCGACCAACACATGTAACCGTCGCACCAAAAGCGGCAGCACTGGGGCAAGCAACAGCAACACCAGCACCCCTCCTAAAATTCCAATGGCCGTCAGCATGGCCGCTGTATAGCCTTCTCCGCGGCGGATCATTTGCTGCGCAGGCAAGACTGAAAACGCTAAGCTCTCGTCTGGTACGGCTAGGAACAAGCCCGGCAAGGTGCTGAAAAACACATACCCCACAACCATCCCAAGCAGTACAAAATGTAACTGCTGTGGCGGTGTTGAAACTAATCCAGATGTTTGCGCGGCAATCACAAAGCCCGCAACGTTGTAGACGTGTAATGCCGGAATCAGCGCTAGGCCACTTCCCACGAGTGCGCCAAGCAATGTCCAACTGAGTATCAATATGGCTTGATCAATCATTAGTCACTTGTGGCGATGAAGTGTGGCAGCGGCGGCACCAATTGCAAATTGGCGTTGAATTCACCGACATGACCAATTACCGCAATTGCAGTGCCGGTTTTCAGCAGTTTTGCATCGATATAGGGTTGGAGATTCTGCCAGATAATGACATCGATTGTGCCAGATCCATCACTAAGAACAAGGCGTGTTCCTGCAGAGAATTCAACGTTCTCTTGGACTGTGCCTGTAATTTTCACAAGTGTGTTCAACTGCGACAGATCTAAGCTTTTGATCTCTACTGCATTTAGGTTGATAGACGTTGCCTCATCAATTTGCACCTGATCTGGCGCAAACACAATGAGTTGCGGTTGGTCATCCCATGTGTCGACTTTGCCATTGACTTGTAATTTAGCGCCAAGGTGCAAATCATCCACACGTTCGAATTCAGCAAAGATTTCCTCTCGGACAACGACCTCCATCTGCCCTGTGGCATCTGCAAGGGTAAGTTTGAACCCACCCGCATAGCTATGTGCATCAACCAATTCGCCAGCAATATCTACATACTGTCCAATCTGATTTTGGACTTCGGCAATTGCACGGTTAGATGTGACAGGAATTGCCACTTCTGGTGCCGCCATCTCCACGTCTGCACCAATGTTGACCACAGCCTCTGAAGCGACAACATCCATCGGCAGTTCGGGAAGAATCTCTACGTGATCCTGATAGCGCTGTAACACGCCAGACACCTTAACTACCTGCCCCGCCTGCAGAACCTCTTCAGAGACACTTTCGACAATATTGGTCCACAGCAGCAGCGTGCTGCGCCCCGTTTCATCCCGAATTGGATACTTCATTCCAGCTGAAAACGGTTGCGGTTCCCCTAATATGCCCTGAACGGTTATCCAACTTCCATCGGTATGTGTTGCCAAAGTCTGGAGTGAGACAATTTTGTCAGCCGACTGGAGCGGAGCAGATTGAAATTTTGTGGCCGTCAATTGCGGTTTACCGCGAAAATCAGACGCAATCCCAACGACGTTGATGGTATCTCCTACGCTTGGTAAGACACCGCCATATAACGTCTGCGTTGCTTCCGACCACGTGACATCAATCTCCCCCGAAGAATCACGCAAAGAAAGGATAGTAAGCCCAGGGTACGGCTCGCGGATCTGGCGCACTGTGCCAGACACTTGGATGGGTACCGCTTGCTCTTGAATTGCTATCGTTGCTATTGTGACAGTCTCAGGCTGTGGTGACCTCACTTCCAACGTGTCTACGCTTGCCAAGCTGAGCGAAACACTATCGACCCGATAGGTCAGCGTGCCTTCCAATGTGATCTGGTCACCCGGTTTGGGAATACGCTGCTGATTAAGCAAGTCGCGCGTTTCGGTTTGATAACTCCGCACGCGCAATTCCCCCGACCCGTCTGCAACGGTAAACGTCAGGTAATCCGTTCGCGCGTCATAGCGCGGGACATCCAAGACTTGGGCAGTCACTTTCACGTACCCCATGTTCATCAGCGCATTAATATCTGAGATACGCTGCACTTCAGGCACGCCTGTCTGCGTCACCCCAATTGCTAAGGCCACAGTGCCAGCAATTGCAGCCACGACTGCAATCCAGCGTAAGCCTGGAATAGAAACTTTCTGAAAACGAGAGGATGTGGACATATAAATGGACGGCTCGTGTCGAAAGCGTTAACCTATGCCAAAAGGACTTTGCTTCCGTTGCTACCGAAGCACTTAACGCCACACTTCAGAACTTTCAGTAAAGATTAGAGTATTCAAATGACATTCGAACCTGCTTATAACTCCTATCGCTCTGCCACCATGGGCACAAAAGGAATGGTCGCCACGAGTCAACCGCTCGCTGTCGCTGCTGGCCTTGAACTCTTGCGCCAAGGCGGTAATGCAGCCGATGCCGCTGTAGCAACCGCTGCCGCACTGGCCGTGACCGAACCGTGTTCAACGGGTATTGGTGGCGACTGTTTTGCCTTGTACTACGATGCTCAGACCCAACAAGTCCGTGCGCTAAATGGATCTGGGCGGGCGCCAGCCAATCTCACACTTGACACCTTGAATGCGGCTGGAATGCAAACCGCATGGACCCCATTTTCAGTCCATAGTGTCACTGTACCCGGTGCTGCCGCAGGTTGGTGTGACACCATTGCCGAACTCGGTACGCTTTCGATGGCAGAAGTGCTGGCACCAGCCATCGCACTCGCTACTGAGGGTTTCCCTGTTGCCCCGCTGACCAGCTACTTCTGGGCGCGCGGCGCCAAACGTCAACTTAGTAATGCCACTAATGGAGAAGAACTCACCATCAATGGGCGTGCCCCACGCAAAGGCGAACGTTTCCATAATCCTGGCATGGCGCGCACCATGCGGATCCTGGCTGAACAAGGCAAAGCTGGATATTACGAAGGTGAAATTGCGGATGCCATTATTGATGTCATTAAGCAGAATGGCGGCGTGATGTCCCATGCAGATCTAGCTAACCACACCTCGACGTGGGTTGACCCAATTCACACAGACTATAACGGGATGCGGGTATGGGAATGTCCGCCGAATGGGCAAGGACTAGCGGCCTTACTAGGCCTCAACATTTTGTCTGAATTAGGCATTGCCGATCTGGCCCCACTGAGCGTCGAGCGCTTACATCTGCAAATTGAAGCTATGCGGCTAGCATTTGCAGATACGGCTTGGTATGTCACTGACCCTGACCACAGCAATATTCCTGTAGACGAACTCCTTTCGCCTAGCTATGCCGCCGAACGCGCAGCGCTTATCGATCCAACGAAAGCCACGATTGACCAAGTTCGCGGGGCCCCAGTCGCCAGTTCAGATACCGTTTTCCTCACGGTTGTGGATCAATGGGGCAATGCTTGTTCGTTTATCAACAGTAACTATGCTGGGTTTGGGACAGGCATTGTGCCAAAAGGCTTTGGATTTACACTCCAAAATCGCGGCGAAAATTTCAGTCTTGATCCAAAACATCCGAACGTGGTTGCGCCAAACAAGCGTCCGTATCACACCATCATCCCAGGGATGCTGACCAATGCCGCTGACAATAGCTTGATTGGTCCGTTTGGCGTAATGGGCGGCTTTATGCAGCCGCAAGGCCATCTGCAAGTCGTCGTCAACATGGCCGATGATGGGCTAGACCCACAGCAGGCGCTAGATCAGGCCCGCTTTTGCATTGAAGACGGCACGGCAAGTGGACGTGTCGGTCTTGAAGAGGGCATTCCATTAGATACCATGTCGAAATTAGCCAATATGGGGCACCCGCTCTATCCCGTTAGCGGTTACAGACGAGCGCTGTTTGGACGTGGGCAGATCATCACGCGTGATGTAGATGGCATTGTCATGGGAGGGAGTGACCCGCGTGCGGATGGCTGCGCGATGCCGCAATAGCGGTAACAGTCTAGTGGTAGGTTGGGCGTGGTTTTGGCGTTGGGCGTGCAACGCGTCCACGTCAAGTGAAACCTTTCTGACTTATCTATACTAAAGGCAGATCAACTTTAGTTTCCTCTTTCTCTTTTCTCTTCCTGGTAAATGCAAGCGTCGAACACTGTTCAGTGTTCGACGCTTTGCATTTTTGTAGACATTTGTACTTTATTTCTCAAACTTCCCTAGCTATTTGCACCAAACCCGTTATTCTTAGTAAACGATAGAATTCTAAAAATGCTGTGGAGTAGTAATTTATGGTCAAACGTGTTGACAGACGGGTAGCACGCACAAAACGAATGCTGCGGGAGTCTCTGATGGATTTGATCTATGATCAGGCATTCGAAACCATTACCGTCCAACAAATTACCGAACGTGCAAATTTAGGACGCGCAACGTTCTACATGCACTACAAGGACAAAGAAGAGCTCTTCTTGCTTAGTATGCAAGAGGAATTTACAGAACTTGTCGAACGAATTGCAGAAGAAGAAGGTAAATTGGGGTATCAGGAGCCAGTTGAAATCTTATTTGACATTCTGGCAGAGCGCCCGCATGTGTTCTCTACCTTGTTTGCGGGTGGTGGTAAAACGAAGTTTCATAACATGACCCGTGACTTCATTGCCAATCAGACTCAGATACGGTTTGACAACATCCTCAGCGAATTGAACATTCCAATTGATGTGGTCGCAATGTACTTTTCAGGGGCCTTAACCAATATGGTGAGTTGGTGGCTAGAAAATGATCAACCATACTCCCCCTATGAAATGAGCGTCCTCATCAACACGATGTTCTTCCAAGGCGTCTCACAATTTGCGCAAATCAATCGTTCTTATACTGAAAACCTGCCTAAATTCGTTTCCGACTCAGGGATGTTTGGCGAAATTGCAATGTTGCAATAATTCAGTCAGCTCTAAATTTTATTCGCTTAGAAATTTTTGAAACACCTTCAGTTGAAGGTGTTTTTGATTCGCGCCCCCCTTCGTAATAATCGAAGCGATCATTACGTCAATACTGTATACCTCCGACTTTATTTCCCATAGGACTTTTCAATGACCTCTTCTCTGCTCACCCTAGCTAACTGGCGGCGCGAAATTAGCGAGCTTTATGCCCATGTCCGCCAAGTTGCCGTGCATGATCCGGCCCGCGCAGCAGCCGTGTTTCGCGCCCAACGTGACCACATCTTCAAACACCACGTTGATAGCCCCATCGAAGCGCAAATGCGCACAGATTACCCAGGCGTCAGCTACTTTGACTATGATCCCGCTTGGCGTGTGATGGGAACTGTTGAGCAGATTCGCAATGCGCAACCGAGGTCTGTCAATCTGGCTGGCGATGGTGTCATGCGCTATTTGCCCGTTGGCAAAATCCATTTCACTGTTGCCAATCAAGACGCTGTGTTGACGCTGTTCTGGATCGAAGGCTATGGTGGCGGGCTGTGGCTGCCGTTCAAAGACGCAACCAGCAATATCTCTACTTATGGTGGTGGACGCTATTTGTATGACAGCATCAAAGGCGCCGATTTGGGCGTGAGTGGTGATCAGATCACGCTCGATTTCAACTTTGCTTACAACCCATCGTGCTCATATTCGCCGCGTTATGTTTGTCCACTTTCGCCTGAAGAGAACGTATTGGCGTTCGAGGTCCCTGTAGGTGAAAAGCACAACCCTGACACCATGGAGCAGGCTGTGAAGTTGGTGCAGGTGGCGTTGAATTAGGGAATTCGCAATACCGTCACAAAGCGGGGGTCTTCTCAAGACGATGGCTATTAAGAGACCCCCGCTTTGTAGCTCCATATCGTAGACGCAAAACAGGCCACCCACGTTGGATGGCCTGTTTTTTATTTCCAGACTTGGATATTTCTTAGCCCATTGTCTGGTTGATCCAGTCGATGTATTCAGTCACTCTGGTGTACACCCCTGAGCTGTTCGGCGCGCCACATTCGTCACCCCAGCTAACGACACCTGCTAAGACTTCACCTGTGCCTTCGCCGTTTGGCACTGTTAGTGGGCCACCGCTGTCACCGTAGCAGCTGTCTTTGCCGCCTTCTGGAACACCAGCGCAGATTTCAGTTTCTTGAATACGATCCGCACCAAGTTGAGCTTCACAAGTGCCTTGTGCCACAATTGGCAGGCTGACCCCGAACAATGCATCTGGGTAACGTTCGTCGTTTTCACCCATCTGCCCCCAACCGGTTACCCGAGCGATGACACCAGCTTCGTCCAAGTGTGTAGTTGCTGGGGTGACCAAGCCAATTGGGGTCCCTGCTGTTGCTGGACGAGAGAGTTTGACCAAGGCAATGTCATGGTCGTCGCCATCGGTTTGCGCATAACCAGGGTGCAAAATGATTTGCGCAGCTGGGATGCGTTCGCCTTCGTTGCTGCTCAACACGTGGCGGCCGATTACATAGTCAACTTCGCTGGCTGAGTAGCCCTCAAGACAATGTGCTGCCGTCAAGATCCATTCTGGTGTGATCAGTGCACCACCACAGCCGTGACCATAGAAGGCATTCGGTTCTGATGAGTCCACTTGGCCAACCATCCAAGGTTGTGCGCCCGGCGTTGCTTCCGTCTTACCGAGGCTGTTATTCGCCAAGTCGCTGTCATCATAGTTGTCTTCTGGCGCAGAATTGTCTTCCTCATCGTAGAAGTTTTCGTCATCGAAATCGGCGTCGCTGTAGTCATCTTCGTAGTCGTAATCTGCGTCATCCCAATAGCCGCCGTCTTCATAGATGACATTGCCCATGTCATCTTCTTCATACTCATACCAGCCTTCATCATCTTCGTAGTACTCATAGTAGTAGCCATCGTCGTACTCACAGATTTCCATGTAGTAGTCGGCTTCTTCGTAGACTTCACATGCGTCGAATTGCGCATGGGCTGGTTGTGCGAATGGCACAGCAAAGAATGCCAAGAATGTTGCCAAGATAATGCTTGCGAATAGGGTTGATTTGGTTTTACTGAACATGAGGGTTCTCCTTAGTCATAATCGCGCTGTATTGTGCTGCGCGGTGTTGTTTGTTTGATGACTAAAGAATACGATTTGGGGCGTTTTTGCGGATCGGGCTAGAAGTGGAAGTTTTTATGCGACTTTTGGCTGAGATAAGTCTGGTCTGGAGGATGTAGTCAGATATTTATCCACGAATGGCACGAATAGACACTAATTCATTCGTGAATATTCGTGCTATTCGTGGATTCCTATATAAGGATTATTGTTGAACTAGCTCAAGATCGATATTGATTTTGATGTCTTCCCCAACCAGCACCCCACCCGTTTCGAGCAGCTGGTTCCAAGTCAAGCCCCATTCGGTGCGATTGAGTTTTGTGCTAGCAGAGAACCCAGCACTGGTATTCCCCCATGGGCTTTGCGCTGTGCCAAGGAACTCTACGTCTAACGTCACCGGCTTGGTCACGCCTTTGATGGTCAAGTCACCATGCAGTTTGCCTTCGCGCCCACTAACATCGACGCTTTTGCTGACAAATGAAATTTGCGGGAAGTTTTCGGCGTCAAAGAAGTCTGGGGATTTCAAGTGACCGTCGCGGTCTGCGTTGTTCGTGTCGATGCTGGCGACATCGATGTTGACATCAACGGTCGTGTTTGCAGGCGCATCTGGATCAAAGTCGATGCTGCCGCTGAAGTCTGCGAACCGTCCGCGAACGGTTGCGATCATCATGTGTCGGACTGAAAATGAAATATCTGAGTGTGCTGGATCAATTTGCCAAGCCATAAGGTGTGTCTCCTATTGATTGAAAGTTGTTGCGAGACGTGCTCGCGTTTGACAATCAAAAGGATAGGACTCAGCAGACGTTAGCGGATATGAAAACGTGCGCGGGTTTTGTGATTTTCGCTGATAGCTGATAGCTGATAGCTGATAGCTGATAGCTGATAGCTGATAGCTGATAGCTCAGCTTACATTCTGTGCCCTGTATTTTGTTGGCGAGACGCCCACTGCGTTTTTGAAGGCTTGGCTGAAGTAGTAGGCATCGCGGTAGCCAAGGGCGTAGGCGATTTCTTTCATTGCACGCTGAGTGTGCCGCAGGTAACGCTTGGCTTCCATGATGACGCGCTCTTCAATTTGGCGTTTGGTACTGTTGCCTGTGATCTGCTGCACAACTTCGCCGAGCTTGCGTGTACTGACGCCAAGCTGCTTGGCATAAAAGCTGACATTATGCTCGGTCGAATAGTTGGCTTCTAGCGTGTTGAGGAAATCTTGGAACAGCTGATATTCCGTAGTTGATGTTTGAAATTGCGATCCAAACATCTGACGCTTGGCACGCTCGATGATCAGCAATAGGCTCGTGAGCAACGACTGTAGGATCTCTTGTTGGGCGAAGCTGCTCAGACAGCTATGCTCCTGATCCATTAGCTTCAAAATCGCGCGAATACGTTCTGCATCTTGGTCAGCAACCGGAATCGCTTGGTTGATGGACAAGTTACTAAACAGTGCAATCTGATGCCGAAGATCGAAGCGCAGGTTGCGGTCTGGCAAGAATTCATCGCGAAAGCGCACCAAATACCCCTGTGCTGTCGCACCCTTAGAAAGCGAATGTACTTGTCCTTTTGGCACCAAGTGCACCGAGTTTGCACACAACGGATGCGCAACGTCTTCAACCCAGTGTGTGCCTTCACCAAAGTCAATCCAGATCAGTTCTTGATACTCATGCCGGTGCGGGTTAGAACCATCGCGCATAGCGTTGGCGTCAATCTCAAAGCGCTCCATAAAGAACGCTTCGTGCGAATGTGGCATGGTATCGACGGGGATTTTGTTACTCATGGGAAAATTAGCCGCGGACTAGCACAGATGAACGCGGATTTGATGTATGCATTATCCGTGTTTTCAGCGTGATTCCGCGGTTAGATGATTAGCTAGTGTGTAGTAGCGGTTGATATTCTGGTTTGCGGCGGATGTATTTGCCAACGAACCAGCATAGCGGCACCACTTTGTAGTCTTCGGCTTGGGCAAAGTCTAGCCCTGCTTTGACAAGCTTCGCTCCAATGCCGCGCCCTTCATACTGTGGACGCACGCCAGTGTGCGTGTAGGTCACCACGCCATCGCGAAGGTAATAATTCAACTCGCCAATTTCTGCGTCGTCTAAGGTGGCAATAAAACGATCTTTCTCTGGTTGGTGAGTGATGATCACGTTAGATTTCATTATTTTTTCTCCCACGAAGGGACACGAAGTTCACTAAGGAGATACCTCTCACACTATAGTCTTGAGCAACACAATGTCATTGAAGAGGTCTTAGTCCAACTTCTTCGTGCCTCTTCGTGATCCTTAGTGGGCAGTCTACAACCCAAACGCCCCCAGCATCGGCCGGAACTTGAGATTGGTTTCTTCCCACTCTTTCTCTGCATCTGATCCACTGA
>JAHDIM010000496.1 GCA_020630805.1 Anaerolineales bacterium | reverse complement strand
CCGACATCGCCTGTAAAGTGATTGATCAATGTGTGCAGTTGCACGGCGGCTATGGATACATGATGGAATACCCCGTCGCGCGTTTCTTTACCGACGTGCGGATTGACCCGATTCACGGGGGGACGAATGAGATTATGAAAGAGATTATTGGACGGTCGCTGGGATTTTAGATTTTTCGTAATCGCTATCGTGTTCGTAATCGTAATAGATCGGTCTCAGGGTAACCGTTATATTGTGCATTGCTTTGATTTGACTTCAAGATAACAATTGCAAATGTGCCACCACCGATCGATTACGAAACCGACTACGACTACGAGATAACGCGCAGCCTGTTCGACCACGCAGTTATCAATTTATCTATGTTATTCACACCAATTCAACTTGGGTCTCTGCACCTCAATAACCGCCTTGCGATGGCTCCGATGACGCGTCAAATGGCACCCAACAATGTGGTGTCCGCGCAGAGCTTGGCCTATTACACCCGGCGGGCTGAAAACAACGTGGGCCTCATCATTACTGAGGGGACTTGCATTGGACATGACGGTGCCAATGGCTACCACAACGTGCCATATTTCTACGGCGAAGAACAGCTAGCGGGCTGGCAAAAGGTCGTCGATAGCGTGCACGCTGTAGGTGGCAAGATTGTGCCGCAGTTGTGGCACGTGGGCGGTATTCGCAAACAGGGCAAACACGGCCCGACTTTGGATGCACCGTCTTACACGCCGTCTGGCATTGTGGCACCTGGTAAAAATCGAGGTGCGCCGATGACGCAGCAAGATATCGATGCAGTGATTGCAGCCTATGCTGACGCCGCTGAACACGCTGAGACGATTGGGTTTGACGGTATTGAAATTCACGGGGCGCATGGCTATTTGATTGATCAGTTCTTTTGGGCTGGGACCAATCTGCGCAGTGACAAGTACGGCGGCAGTCTGGCGGCACGGGCACAGTTTGCGGTTGAAATTGTAAAAGCAATTCGGGCCGTTGTAAGCGCAGACTTTCCCATCATCTTCCGTTTCTCACAGTGGAAAATGCAAGACTATGAGGCCAGACTGGCTGAAACACCACAGGCGCTTGAGCAATTCCTAGCACCTATCACTGCTGCTGGCGTGGATATTTTGCATTGCAGCACCCGTCGCTATTGGGAAACCGAATTTGATGAGTCGCCACTCAACCTTGCGGGTTGGACAAAGAAGATCACTGGGTTGCCCACAATCACAGTTGGGAGTGTGGGGCTGACAACCGGATTTGTTAATGACAACGGGCGTGGCTTTACAGATCGCTCGGACATTGATACAGCGCAATTTGCCGACTTAGACCGTCGCCTTGAAGCCGGCGAGTTTGATCTTGTCGCAGTCGGGCGCGCTTTGCTCCAAGATCCAGAATGGGCTACCAAAGTGCGTGAACAACGTTACGCTGAGCTTGCTGACTACTCCAACGAGTCACTAAAGACGCTGTATTAATAGAGGGACATGGCTGAATTCGCGTGCTAAAAGGCAATGGTTATCCAAAATTCAGACTATTTTAGGGTTTCTTTCTCATGAATTCCGACCACTTAGACGCACTCCTGCTCTCGTCCGACTTC
>JAHDIM010000144.1 GCA_020630805.1 Anaerolineales bacterium | reverse complement strand
TGCAAAAATTGCCGCCTGCGACCAGGCATATACTCATACGGCGATTTCATCTAATACCAGAGTAGCAAATAGCTACCACCCGATTCAAGTTGGGACTAACCTCGACAAATAGCGTCTGTCATGCAGGCAACGCGTGCCATTTCTTTTACATCATGCACCCGAATAATATCGGCGCCGCGCATAATACCAACGGTACAAGTCGCTGCGGTGCCTTCCACGCGGTCATGCGGAGGCAAATCAAGCGTGTAACCAATGAAAGACTTGCGCGATGGTCCATACAAGATGGGGTACCCCAGCCGTGCAATTTCATCTAGCCGATTGGTCAGCTCTAAGTTCTGTTCAACCGTTTTGCCAAAGCCAATGCCGGGGTCTAAAACAATCTGTTCTTTCGGAATACCGGCTTTGGTGGCAATTTGCACCGACTCCAGCAATTCTCGAATAATGTCTGCAATTAGGTTGTCATATTCGCTACCAACATAACGACCGCCCAAGGCACTTTGCTGTGACAGTTCTTTCGGCTTACTCCGATTGTGCATCAGCATTGCTGGGGCGTTGGCAGCAGCCGTCACAGCAGCAATGTCTGGGTCTAATTTGAAGCCCCAAACATCATTCACAATGTGGGCGCCGGCGTTCAACGCGGCGTCTGCAACGCTCGCCTTGTAGGTATCAATAGAAAGAATTGCATCGGTTTCAGCAGCCAACGCCTCAATGACGGGTATAACCCGCTGTTGTTCTTCGGCTGCGCTGATAAGTTCCGCACCTGGACGCGTGCTTTCTCCGCCAATGTCCAAAATGTGGGCGCCGTCAGCAATAAATTGCTTACCTTGTGCCACAGCCCGCTCAATCCAATTAGCGCCTTGGGCAATACCATCGCCAGAAAACGAATCTGGTGTTGCATTAATAATGCCCATTACATATGTTTGCTTGCCCCAATCGAACCGTTCAGAAAGTTGCATGTTACAGACTCCAAATAAACAACATTAGTCGCCGAAATTGACTGTCGCAATCTGCTCATCAGCGAGCGCAACATCCGCAGGATTTTACTTCATTCGCGCAGTTTAGTTTGCTACACTAGAAACAGATTTCATTCATTCTAGGTACTGGTTCCGCGCAGGCGTCCAGCAACTTACAGGTCAATTATGCAAACCTGATGTTCACCGCAACAGTTGCTCAGAAAATAGTCTTTTTAGACGCTGCCGAACCAGTGCTATTTCAGATCGGTATTTATTAAACGCATTTATATGGCCCTGCCTCAATATCAACCCGAAAGCGACGAACCCCGCAACTTTAGACCGCTCATCAGCGTCATGTCCATCCTGTTATTGATAGGCGCGCTTTTTGTCTTAATCCGCGCACGTTCTACAAATCAATTGGCTGCATCACCACCCGTGACCGAAGTTGCTGGTGATATTGTCGAACAGCCAAACTTCAGCGCTGCCGAATTGCCCGCAGTCACGCTTGCAACCGACATTGTTCACGAAGGCTGGGAAACCTTAGGCGACAGTGATGATATTTACGATGTTGCCCTCTCTCAAGACGCCGTTTGGGTCGCCACGGGCAGTGGGGTTGTGCGCTGGACCACAGACGGAGAGTTTGAAAAAGTTGGCAGCGAACACGGGTTAGCCTCTGGACGGGCGCGCACCATTGCAATTGCTGCCGATGGCACGGTTTGGGTTGGCACGCTAGGCGGTGGGATTTCAGCGTTGACTGCTGGAGAATGGACAACTTGGGGCATTGCAGACGGTCTCCCCAGTGCCGACATTTACGACATCGAAATTACAGCCGACGGCAATATTTGGGCTGCGACCGGGAACGGCGTCGTCGAGATCACAAATGGCAGCGTCAACGCCATTGCCGTCGGCATGGATCTCAACAATCAACTGATTAGCGATATTCTGCTACGGCGCGATGGCACGCTGTGGGCCATCTCCCAACTTGGCGTCTTCCGCCGTGATGTTGGAAGTTCGTTCGTCCCGATTGCTGGCGAAAGTATTTTCACCAACAGTCTACCGAGCGCAATTGGGTTGGATGTTGACGAACAACTTTGGGTTGGCACGCTAACCGGTGAGCTTTTCACACTGCTTGGTGACACATGGGCTCCAGACGCATTTAGCGCAATTGATACTGAAAAAATCAATGCCATCATGCCAGATGCCAATGGCATTCTGTGGGTTGCCACAGACGACGGCGTTTACAGCCAAACAGAAACAGATTGGGAAAAGATCACCTCTGGAACCCTTCCCAGTGAAGCAACGCGCGCCATTGCAAGCGCAGACGGTAGTGGTCTCTGGTTTGGGACCCGCCAAGGACTTGTCAGCCGCGTTGGGCCGCAATTCCGCACCTATGTCACGGAAGACGGACTGGAAAGTAATTTCATTCAAGACCTCATCATTTCTGCCGACGATGAAGTCTGGGTTGGCACATTAGACGGCGGCATCGCAACGCTAGACGCTGATGACACGTGGCAGTCCATTACCGCAGAAGACAACCTGACCACCAATGACATTTGGTCCATGACCTTCGGTCCAGATGACGAACTCTGGCTGGGGACTCAAGGCAATGGTGTCATGGTGCTTGCAGATGACGACGTCACCACCTATACCGCAGCCGATGGTCTGGCAAACAACACCATCAACGTGGTCATGAGTGGCCCCAGCCAAACCCCTTGGATTGGCACTGCCCAAAACGGCCTCTACAGCTTCGATGATGAATTCATCACACAAGATTATGACGGCCGCGGTAACGTCTTTGATCTTGATTTTGATGACACCAACACGCTCCGGACTGCCGTGTTTGATGGGGACTTACTGCGCACCGTCAACACAGGTACTGTCTGGCGTCCAATTGTGGCCGAAAACGCATTACCGTCTGAAAAAGCACTGTCTGTGTTTGCCACGGAAAACAATAACCTGTGGTTAGGAACCGCTGGTGGGGGCGTCTTGTATTTCGACGGTCTCGACTGGACCATTTTCACAGACGCAGATGGCTTAGCAAACAACGTCATTTGGGACATCACGGCAGACGCAGACGAAAATATTTGGTTAGCAACGGGGAATGGGATCTCTGTCTACAATGGCGTGTCTTGGCAAAGCTACACCACCGCAGATGGTCTCGCAGGCAATGAAGTTCGCGCCCTAAAATTCGATTCCGAAGGTACTTTGTGGGCTGCAACCAGTGGCGGAGTTTCTAGAATCAGTACTGACGCCATAAATCCTTAAAAAGGGTTTGACGACTACCTCTATTCGTGCAACAATCGAATAGTAATTTTTATGAATGCTGAGTCCAACAACAAACCGGTGATTGTCTGTGTCGAAGATGATCGCATGACCCTTGACCTCATCAAGTTATCGTTAGGTGACGGGTACAACTTCATCGGTGTTTCTAACCCATCAGATGCGATGGCCGTCTTGACGCGCTTTCGCCCAAATCTGATTCTTTTGGACATCATGATGCCCGAGATTAGCGGTTGGGAAATTTTTCGGCGCGTTCGTAATGACGAACTTCTCAAAGATGTCCCAGTGATGATGCTCACAGCCAAGTCCGCTAAAGTAGATCGGATTTACGGTGAGCAAGTTGCCAAAGTAGATCGTTATCTGCTCAAGCCATTTGAGCCCCGCGAGCTCAAAAACGCGGTGCAAGAGGTGCTTGCAGAACGCGCAGATAAATCAGAGTAAAACAAAAAACGGCCAATTGGCCGTTTTTTTGATTCTAACTATTGTGGTGACATGGCCAGCCATGTGACTACTTATCTTTCTTCCTTGCATCTCGGTTCTTGATTGACGCTTTCACAAATGCGTCAAACAAGGGGTGCGGCCGCAGCGGGCGGGACAAGAATTCAGGATGGAACTGACTGCCCACCATAAACGGATGGTCTTTTACTTCTGAAATTTCTACCAACCGCCCATCAGGTGACAGGCCAGAGAAAGCCATCCCTTTTTCTGCAAGTTCAGTACGATAGGCGTTGTTGAATTCCCAGCGATGGCGATGACGCTCTTGAATGCTGTCTGCGGCATATGCCTTATGCGCTTGCGTGCCTTCTTGCAATTCACATGGATAAACCCCTAAGCGCATGGTGCCACCCATATCGGCCAAATCATGTTGATCTGCCATCAATGAAATAATGGGGTGTTCACAGTGAGGCGCGAACTCAGTTGAGTTGGCTTCTTCCAAATCCGCAACAGACCGCGCAAACTCAATGCACATAATCTGCATCCCAAGGCAAATTCCCAAATAAGGGACTTGTTGCTCTCGAGACCAGCGCGCTGCCATAATCATCCCTTCAATGCCGCGTTCGCCAAAGCCACCGGGCACCAGCACACCATCGGCTGAGGTAACTTGTTCCCAAGCTTCATTGCTTTCCAAATTTGTGGCTTGCACCCAATTAATTTCGACTTCATAGCCATGGGCAAGCCCAGCATGATACAGCGCTTCACGCACGCTGAAGTAAGCATCTTCTAGCTCAACATACTTCCCGACAATCGCTATTTTGACTTTTGGCTTAGACCGGTTGTTGATCTTGGCAATCAACGTCTTCCAGTCTGTCCAGTCTGGAGTCTTTGCAATGTCGCCTAGTTCTAGCTTGTCTAACACCAACTGCCCGATGCTGAGATCTTCGAGGAAAAGCGGCACGTCGTACGGCAAATCGCTCGTCTCAAGCGGCACGATGGCGTCTTTGTCTACATCACAAAACTGCGCAATCTTCACAGTAATTTCGCTGCTAATTGGATAGTCAGCCCGTGCCACAATGACGTCAGGGGCAATCCCCATTGAACGCAGTTCACGCACAGAGTGTTGGGTTGGTTTTGTTTTGAGTTCGCCTGTAGCCCGAATGTGCGGGAGCCAAGTCAAATGCACAAACAGCGTCTTTTCACGCCCTAACTGATGGCGCAACTGACGCAGTGATTCCATAAAAGGCTGACCTTCAATGTCACCTACCGTGCCACCCACTTCACAAATGACCACATCGGCACCAGTTTCACGACTGACCAATGAGATTCGACGTTTGATTTCATTCGTAATATGGGGGATGACCTGAATTGTGCCACCAAGGTAGTCACCGCGGCGTTCATTGGCAATAACCGTGCTATAAATTTGCCCGGTGGTGATATTGCAAACCTTACGCAGTTCGATATCGATAAAGCGTTCGTAGTGACCCAAGTCGAGATCGGTTTCTGCGCCATCATCGGTCACAAAAACCTCCCCATGTTGATAAGGTGACATTGTGCCGGGATCGACGTTTAAGTAAGGATCCAGTTTCTGAACAGTCACCTTAATCCCACGTTCTTTGAGCATGCGGCCTAGCGCTGCTGCGACAACGCCTTTCCCCACAGAACTCAGTACACCACCTGTCACAAAGATATATCTAGTCATTACACCCTCAAATTTAAATCGGCGATTACGCCATATAAAACGCTAAATTGTAACAGTCCTAAGGGAGAAATGGGGTCCTAAGTGTTGCCCAATTTTTTTGTATTGCTGGTGACTAGAAATGTCCAAAGATTTGAGAAGAAACTTCTTTGGCTCAATGGGGAGTGACATGTCACAACCTCACGACTTAGACCCATGGCCTTGCGCTACCCTTAAAACAAAAACGCCACCGCGTGGGTGACGTTTTGTGACATTGACTATGCAGAGGCAGAGTCACCTGAGTCTTCAGGCGCTTCCGGTTCGACTGGGTCTACAGTCTCTACTGGATCAACAACTTCAGGCGGGTCGGTCGCGTCCATAGCTGTTGCGTCTGTGTCCGCGACTGTTGGCGCAGCCTTGCGTTTGTTCCACCAGTTGAGCATTGCAGCAGCCAAGGCAGCAACGACGGCCAAGCGGAGCAGACCGCCAACCAACCGGAAGATGCCAAATCCACCGCGACGATGTCCATGCCCACCACGGCGGCCATCTTTACCATCACGACCAACGTGTTTGCAGTCTTCTATTGCGTCGGCATCGCCGTCTTCTGCTTCTGCGGCCGCTAGGCAATCTTCGTAGTGACCGCGGTGTCCTTCGCGTCGTTCGGCAAACTGTGCTGCAAGTTCAGGGTTGTTCGCAACGCGAATGCGCATCACAATGCCGCCAATAATCCCAATTGCCAGCAACGTGCCAAGTGCAATCAGTCCCATTCGTATCCATCGATTCGAAAACATAAAATCTCCTTGAGTCGTTCGAAATTACTTGATGATGAAATCGTATCAAGAAGGCAGGGCCATAATCTGAAGATGATCCGGAGATCTTCTGGAAACTTCTCAAGACTTAAAACAAAAGCGCCACCGACGAGCGGTAGCGCTTGAATAAGGGTAAATAATTGCAATTAATTGGGTTATTGAACCGAAATGGGCGGGATCGGTTTTGACGAAATGCCGTTCAATCTTGTTAGCGACGCGCCCAACTCATTGGGACACGCATCAATAAATGTTGAGATTTCATCCAACACGCGAGAATAGTACTTTGTCAGGTACGGGAACTGCATAAACGCATGTACAGCTCCTTTAGCCCGATACACGCGAGCTGGCGTGCCACAGGTACGTAAGCGATTCGCATATTCCTCGCCTTCATCTCGCAGCGGATCACACTCTGCCGTTACAATCATTGCCGGTGGTAAACCTGACAAGTCCGGCATGAGCAACGGCGAAAACAACGGATTGTTGACATCATCTGGGCCTTGACGATATTGCTCAACAAAGAACCGCATTTCTTCATGCGAAAGAATTGGCGCATCAGAATATGTTTGGTGCGTTTGGCTCTCGCAGTTACCGTTTGTGACTGGGTAAAACAACAGTTGTTTATAGATTTTCGGCCCGCCATGGTCACGCGCTAAAATCGAGACAACTGTCGCTAGGTTGCCACCAGCACTGTCACCAGCAACGGTCAAACAAGAAGCATCCACATTCCAAATGGAGGCTTGCTTGACAGCCCATTGCAAGGCATCATATGCATCATGTAAGGGTGTCGGGAATTTATGCTCTGGAGCGAGACGGTACCCCACTGACAAGACTGCAACGTTTAAGTGGTTTGCCAAACGGCGACATAACAGATCATGACTGTTGACGTCACCAATGGTCCACCCCCCGCCATGGAAATACACCATTAGCGGCAACGGTCGCGTTGACATTGGGCTGAACAATCGCCCATCAATCATCACACCGTCACGGGTGGGAATTTGACAATCCTGCACGATAGGTAGGTTTACCCGGCTACCTAACAACAGTCTAAAGTGGAGCCTGCTCAACTCCTGTTGGCGATTACGCAAAGAGCGCAACTCCCCTGGCGACATTTGGTGAATACGTTTCTTACCCAATCCGAAACGTACAATTTGACCCAAAAGCCGCGATCTTCGATCCAGGCTCATAATAAATTGTCGATATGTTGTAGATGTTCATCTACGTTGAAAGTTATAAAAATCTAACAGACACTTGCCAATACGACAACAAATTTACCCGATATGTAACGCATTGATTGAATAGTAAGACGACTGTCTAACTACTCCGGAATAAATCCATACCAATAGTTACATATCCAGCTAAAAATCGCTAAAGCAGAGTGTCAGGTACTGGATGATGTTGCAACCTTCTTGCCAGAGACTTAATGTCAACGAAACAGCATGTCCAAAAATTTACAGTACGGATACTCTAGAGTTTCTACTAAAAGTTATAAGTTCGATAAAAACTAGACAAGGAAAGAACGTCCAATGAACAACGCTCAAGAAAAATTTGGAGCCCCCAAAGGACGGGCTGCGAAAAAAGTACTCCCTTACATGCAAGAGTGGATCCAAGACTTTATTCGGCGAGCACCATTCCTCGTGATGGCATCCAGCAATGGCAACGGAGACTGTGATGCGTCGCCAAAGGGAGGCCAACCGGGATTTGTGAAAGTCATTAGTGACAAGCAATTGCTCATTCCAGACGTCCATGGCAATAAGCTGTTTCAGTCCTACGAAAATTTTGAAACTAATCCGAAAGTGGGCTTGTTGTTTATGATTCCTGGGCAAGAGGTCACCGCCCGTGTGAATGGTACTGTGGAAGAGCTAAACGCAGAACAACTCGCCGCGCGTGGCATAGAGCTGAACATTTTCAACCCAGATGATGAAGCACGATTGTTACAGGGCTTGCTCATTAGTGTTGAAGAGTCCTACCCACAGTGTCCGCGCGCCCTAAGTTTTTCAAAGCTTTGGGACACAGAACAAATTGCAGACAATCAGGCGCAGCCGCTAGACACTTGGTTACTTCCTGACGAACAGTCATGACGCAAAGTTCACTTGTGCGGGTGGCAATCGGACTATTTGCCATCTGCGCATTTCTTTTTGTAACGCTTACCCAACGTCACTATCCGGCGCCATCTTGTGATGAAGTTGGCTATAGCGCCGCTGCACAGGGCTGGCTGAACACCGGCACGCCCAGTTGGGAACCTATCATGCCACTTGGAGATCCTTATGGGCGTGATGCCAATATTGGCTTTCAAGGGCGGGGCTATTTAGCGCTACTTGCAGGCAACTTTGCTATTTTTGGCACCTCACTGGACCTGGCGCGGATCATTTCTGTTGTGGGGTGGGCCATTGCAGTGGGGCTTACCTATCAGCTTGGGCAGATGCTGTTCTCAACCCAAATAGGCCTGCTCAGCGCTTTGATGTTTGGTGTCCTGCCAAAGACATTTTTCAGCGCCCATTTTGCGCGCCCAGAAAGTTGGACCATTGCGGCAATTTTGGCTGCGTGTGGTTACGCTACCCACACTCTAACCCACGAAAAGCCAAACAGGCTGCAATTCTTCCTGCTCGGAATCCTCTTGGTCATTCCCGGTTTCTTTCACGGCAACGGCTTCATCTTTGGCGCCGTTCTCGCAAGTGGTGTTGGCATCCAACTCTTTAGAACTCGGCGAATTGCCGCATTAGGGGATGTCCTTCTCGGGTGTCTCCTCGCAGGTGGCCTATGGATTGCGACGCATATTGGACTCACGCCTAGCAGCTTGCAGCAAGCACTGTGGTACACCACCTTTGCAAGCGATTCAACATCCGTCACAGCAGAGACGTCAATCTTGGCAGGAATGGCAACCTTACCAAGTTGGTTGCGTACGACTTACTGGAGCGGTGGCAGTCAATTAGAAACGCTCTTATTTGGAATTGCGAGCGCAGCCCTAATTTTCAATCGAGATAAGCACGGCATTCGCCTATTAGGGCTCATTGCCGCAACGCTCTTGCTATTTGGATTGTTCTTCTCACAGCGCTTTTTTCAATATGCAGCTTTGTGGGCACCGTTTGTTTCCATTGTGACTGTTGTTGGATTGGCTTGCTGTCTTGACTGGCTGCGATCACTAATCTCCGTCTGGCCTGGTCTTCGCGCAGAGACGCTACTGGTGGTGTTAATACTCACCGTAAGTTCAGGGTATCTCGCTATAGATGCACTCTTTACCTGGCGCAACATCGATGGGGACTATGCTCAAACGGCTGAAGAGATAGCAGCCTTAGTGCCAAATAACAGCACAGTGCTGGCAGATGCCACGTGGTGGTGGGCGTTTGAGGCAAACCACACTTTTCTGTCAGATGAATATCTGTTTATGCTGCCAAATGCAGCAGATACCCGCGTTCAAGACTTCTTAGCTGTGAATGCTGACGCAAACACCGACCAAGTAGCTCACGCGCTCTTCGCAACGCTACAGCCTGACTATGTCATTTTAGACAGTGCATCTGGCTGCAACATGGGGCCGACAGCAGACTGGGACGCTGCTGCTGAGCTTGTGGCAACAGCGTGTAAACCTGTTGGCAACGTCGCTGGCAATTGGGTTGATGATCCACTCAAAGCGACAAGTCAGTTTGGACAGACGAGCACCGTGTATAGCTGTGATTGGGGTGAGTAAACGCTCAGCGCTTCCTAAAGTTTACAGATCGTAATCGTTGTCGTATTCGTATTCGATAAGACATGCTCAGCTACGCGCTTCAGGATTGTTTCAT
>JAHDIM010000143.1:6602-9932 GCA_020630805.1 Anaerolineales bacterium | reverse complement strand
AGCGTTTCGCCATCTACATCTGCGGCATACACGATGCCGCTACGACACAATGGTCAATACGTCGCTAAGATCGGCCGTCCATTGACCGTATGCGTGACGATCTCATGAAAATTCATGATCTTGAACGGGTAGGCATAGGCTTCGTCTCCGTCTACATAGCCCACAACAAAGTCATTGTTGAACATCCATTTGTCAGCGTCGGGGACGGTTTCGAACTTGGGCTCGTAGATAGGCGGGATGGCATCGCGCAGTCGGCGCACTAGGTCTGCGTCTGCTTCGGGGAGCGGCACAAAATCGCCGCGGAAGGTATCGAATTGGATGCTGGCCAGCGGCACGCTGTGTTTCGATTGATCTACCGGTGGGACTTGATCAAGGTCAATGACGATTGGCTCAGGTGTCGGCGTTGGTTTTGTGACGATTGGCGCTGCGTTAGGTTCAATGGCTGTATCAAAGCGAGCGCAGGCCGTCAGGAAGAGTAAGGTTACAGAGGCAAGTATCCAGTTTCGAAGCATGCGATGATTATAGAAAATGATGCTATTTTGATCTGGAAGCTTGGCTACGTGAAGTGACTTATCTTGCGTGAACCACGTCTGCAAGTAGTCGGTCTGTGATTGCTAGCCATATACCTTCCCGTTAGTCAGGAAGGTAGCGGGTAACCAGTAATCTTTGCAATCTTAGAAACCCGTCACTCCGCCAACATGGAGATGGGAATGCGCTTGAATACCCAATGACTTGGCTTGCTTCCAACAAAGTTATCCAGAACTCAGGCTAATTAGTGTTGAAATTGCGCCCCGTTTGCCTCGCATTTTGAGCTGCTTTCCGCTACGCTTCACTTGACAACACATTTGGAGGAATACGATGTCAGACTCACCCGCCTATGTGGCGAATATTCATATTGATCGCATCAAAGGGCCACACCGCAAGGCTTATTTGCCGGAGACCGAGCACGCTGTCGACTTTGGTGCACACTCTGCAATCGCAGCACATTATGGTGTAGACACCAACGTTCACAATCCGTATGCCACGACAATCGATTATATGATTGCGGCAACGGGTGGTTGACTTACTGGAACCCTTGGAGGCGCGCTGGAAGCGCGCGGTATACCAGCAGGAGAAGGTTTTTTATCTTCAGATGTGACTGGCGAAGTTGGGCTGGACGGTAAAGTCCTCATCGTCGAAAAAATCCATGTGGTCTACACACTAAAGATTGCAGCGGACCAGCGTGAAACGGCAGAACGTGTCCATGGTTTCCACGCTGACTACTGTCCCATCGCGCGGACAATTAAAGACTCAGTTGCAATTTCGACTGAGCTCAACATGGTGGATTAGAGATAATACGCAGAGTTCTGCTGAACGTGCTGACGCATCACCCAGATTGCGCGGATTTTTATGTTGACTATCCGCGCAATCCTCAAAATCCGCGTCCCCAGAAACACTAGACTTGCCCGAAAATTCAGGTTCCAAACCGCTGCGCCAATGCGTCAATATGCGCTGGTCCAATCCCACAACATCCCCCAATGATCTGTGCGCCCATGTCGACCCATTTTTGGGCTTCAATTGCGAAGTCTTCCGGTGAAATAATTCCCTCAAAAAACCACTTTGGCTGTACAAAATAGCCCGAATGCGGATACGCGCCAAAAGGTCCATCCCAGTGCGCTTTGATGTCAGTTAAGCACGCAACAGTATGCTCCGTTAGCGTGTGCATTACCAGCATGGCATCCGGTTTCAGCGGCGCGAGAACGGGGATGATCTCTGCTAGCGTCCCTTCTGACGGTGAATGCGTGAAATAGAGCGTTAACTTGCCGGTGTCGTCAACTTTGATAGAAAATCCACACCAAACCGGCAAACCCGCTGCTTTGGCCACTTCTAAAGCGGCCGTGGTATGTCCAATATCCCGCATCATTTCTAACATGATCAAATCTACGCCTTCTTCCACGTAAATCTGCACCTGATCTTCCCAATTTTTGCGCACAACGGCATCTGGCTCACGGGCATTGTCAAAGCGGGCATCTGAAATCGCGCCAGCCACGACCACATGCGGGGCGTTGCAAGCAGCACGCGCCTTGAGTGCGGCGCGCACGGCAGTCCGATTCATCGTTTCAAATTTATCTGCAAGACCGGCTGGGGCTAGCACATGACGCGACGTCCCAAACGTGTTAGTAATGATCACCTCTGCGCCTGCGCGAATGTAACTTTCATGCACAGCTTGAATCTCATCGGGATGTGTGACATTTGCAATGGACGACCACGATTCTTTATCCATGGGGATGTCGCGTTTTTCAAGTTCAGTGCCGGTTGCACCGTCGATGATGATGGTTTCGCCAGCGTTTAGTTTTGCTTGGAGTCGGGAGTACATGGTTCTTAAAGACGAGGCGTGTTCCTAACGACCTTCGGTCGATTTTAAGGAACACGCCTCGTGAATAGGGCTATGTTAGACCTTAGATCAACGAATATTTCTTTGCGATGCGCATTAAGTCTTCGCGCTCGGCGTCGGTTAATTGCGGATAGGGTGCTCGCACTGGACCACCGTACAAGCCGCGTGTTTCCATCATCGCCTTTACGCCGGCAACGCCGTACTTGGCCGTCACTGCTTTATTTGGCTCGATGAGATCATGTTGCAGTTTCATGGCAGTCGCCATGTCGCCACTATCAAATGCGCGTTTGACCGCTTGCACACGTTCTGGCGCGAAGTTCGCGAAGGCTGAGATTGTGCCAGCCACACCAATCGACAGACACGGTAAAAAGCCGCTGGCCGACCCCGTGAGCAGGGTGAAGTTTGGTGCATCACCAATCACAATTTCGGCCATTTTGACCACGTTGGTGGTGCTCTCCTTCATCCCGATGATGTTCTCGTGCTGCGCAGCTTCAAGAACGGCGGCGGTTGACATAATCACGCCAGTATAGCCAGGCATGTTGTAAATCATGATCGGCATGGGAGAGGCATCGGCAACGGCTTTGAAGTAATCCACTTGGGTTGCATCGCCAGCGCGGTTTTTGTAATAGTGAGGGGTGATTACCAAGGTGGTGTCGGCACCTACATCAGCAGCACGCTTAGTGAGTTCAATGCTCTGCGCCAGCGATTCAGCCCCTGTGCCCGCAATCAGCAGGCGTTCAGAGGTCATTGCCTTGCGACATGTGTCCAGCACTGCAATCTTTTCATCAGCGGTCAACATTGGGAATTCGCCATTAGAGCCAAGGGCGACATAACCATCCAATTCCATGGTTTCCCAAATGCGAATGTTGTCTGCCAATTTGTCTAAGGCGAGTGAGCCGTCTGCATTAAACGGCGTTGGAATTGGCGCAAAGACGCCAGCTAATTTTTCGTGCATA
>JAHDIM010000143.1:0-6502 GCA_020630805.1 Anaerolineales bacterium | reverse complement strand
TGCATTAAACGGCGTTGGAATTGGCGCAAAGACGCCAGCTAATTTTTCGTGCATATCTCCTCCGAAGGATGATAGAGGATAGTGACCGCGCTTCGCGCTGGGAAATAGAGGTTGAAGTCAACTTCTATCTCTATCTTCTATCTGTATCTGTATTTGCTTTCTCTCTCAATTTGTCTAAAAGCTCTTGCTGGCCATTTGGACCAAGCCCTTTCGATACCGCAGCTTGTACGAGTGGCTCCCAATTGGGTACAGTCTGATCTTGCCATGGGATGCCGTAGTCTGCGAGCACTTCCTGCGTTTCTGGATACTGTTCAGCCAATACCTGCACCGGCATGAAGCCATCAATTTCAGATGATGCAACAGGCGGTTTGATGGTGACATCATTTGGCGCGACGGTGACATCGAACACGTTGGCGGCGTTATTGCCCATTATGTCTGCATAGACTGCGTCTTCAAGGTCTAACTTGCGAATGGCATCCATCAGCGGTTGGAAATCTGGTTCTGTCATCTTGCCGGGATAAATCAGCAAGGGATAGTCGGTACCAAACAGGATCTTCCGATGATCGACCGCGGCCAGCGCGCTGTTGAAAATGCGTTTGGTGTTGTAGAGCAATGGGGATGCTGCCGTGTCGTAGTAGACGTTCCGCAGTTGTTTACGCACGCGAGGCATCATTTCGTAAAAGAGCAAACCGCCGCCCCAATGGGCCAAGATTAGTTTGAGGTCTGGGAAGCGACAGGCGAGGTCGTAGTAGTGCCTTAGCGGGGTGGTGCTTTTGCCAAGGTAATAACCGCCAATTTCTTCACTGACATGTAGGTTTAAGGGGACGTTATGCGCAACGCACATTTCTACCAAACTTAGAAAGTCGGGGTCATCCAGTCCGTGGCCTTGGGCATAGGGATTGAGTTCGCCTAAGCCTAACAATCCATTGTCTAAGCAGCGCCGAAACTCATCTCGCGCGGCCTGTCCCGCCTTGGGTTGAATTGTAGCTAAGGCAATGACACGGTCTGGGTAGCGCTGTACCAGCTCAATTGCTTGATTGTTACGCTGCACACACGACTCGTGCTGATAGAAGTATTCGCCCACAATTACGGCTTTGTCCACCCCGGCGCGATCCATGTCCGCAATCATGCGTTCGGGGCTCGCCCACCCTTGGATCGATTTGCCCTGCGGCGGATTCAGGAGTAAACCCCAATAAGGTTCTTCCTCAGAAAATTGCGCGAGACGGTCACGCAATGCCGGCGGCGTGAAATGAATGTGGGCGTCGATAATCATTGGTCAATTCTCAACAGTCAATTCTCAATGCGTAGCCTTTCGTTGATCGTTGGCCGTTGAGAATTGATTATTGATCATTATAAAAGCCATACACCGCCCGAGAAATGTCACTCATCATCGTGCTGTGGATGTTCCAGTCGAGCGCTTCTGGTCGCCAGATGAAAATGCCGAGCGCGTAAGCCCCGCCTGGTGCATCGACAATGGCAACGTCACCGTAGGTGCTGATCTCTAGCCCGTGCCGATGCGAAATTGGGAATTGCGGCGGCACCCCAGCTTCGATGAGTGCGCCAATGCGGTCCAGCTTGAACGTTTCAAGCAATTGCGCACAAGACTCAGGTGTAAAAGCATCTGAATACACCAAGCGCAAGGTGCCGCCGTTGTGACGCTCGCACATGCTCAGGTTCGCCATCAGCCAAGTGATTTCACGTGCTGTGGTTTGACGCCATGCATCTGGACCGGTGTTGATGTCAATCCGAGAGTTGGCGGGGGTTTGAATTTCAGGGGCTTGGCCTTCTTGACCATAAGCCCCAATCATGAAGGTGCTTTGCAAGCCTAGCTGCTGCATTGTTTGCGTGACTAAGACTGCCCCCAGCGCCGGATCACCACCGCCAAGTAAGGTCAGAACCGCATTCGCGTCTTCAATGGTGTTACGCTGAATGCTGTTTTCAATGGCAGTTTGTAACTCTGGCGCTAACTCTGGCCCAGAGCGGCGCATTGCGGTGATCGCCATTGGCAAGGTCATGATCTCCATGCCGCTCATCGCTACATCGGCCTGAATAGGTAGTTCTTCACCCGTTTCTAAGTTGATGATCATCATACTCAGGAGACCTTGGAAGCCGAGTTGAGCGACGTACTCTTGCACGAAGTCACCAATGGTGACTTGGGTTGGGGCCACCACTTCCCCTTGAACAAGGGTCAAGTGCGCCCGCCGATTGCTCGGTTGGCGCAAGGCCATGTCAATGACTTCAATGGAAGAGAAGGTATCAATGTTGAGGCCGGGGGCACCCGCTTCGAAGTTGATGGTTTCGGCATTCCCGCGGGCTTCGCCGGGGCGCACCGCATAGAGCTCATTGATCTCGTTCAGGACGTCTTCCAACTGGCGGCGGTCATAGTCGATTGAAATTTCAACATCCACAGCGCCTGGCTGCTGATTCCACAGATAGGCCCAAAATCCGACCCAGAAATTGGTGTCTGAGCGGAAGGTCTCAACCACCGCAAAGATCGCATCCAGATCCACACGGAAGCTAAAAGAGGCTGGATCTAAATGGATGATGGCATCCTGAAAATAGACCTCGACCGGGCGACCATAAATCTGGTTGAGCTTGTCACGCGCTTCTTGTTGGGTAAGCCCGCCAACCGGAATGCCTTCCACTGACGTACCGACCTGTAGGCGCGCGCGCACGTCACTGTACGCCACAAGCTGCAGTGAGAAGTAAATCGCGGCGGCGAAAATACTGAGAATGGTGAGCCAGTTCAGAATGACTGGATTACGACGGTTTTCCAAGGGCGACTAGTGAGTTGGTTGGTTAGTGCATTAGTTTGCTGGTGTTACTTGGGTTACCCAAGCGTACTCACCAACTAGCAAACTATTAAACTAACCAACTATTATTCATGTATACTTTGTGTAGAAATGACGCGAATAGCGCGTTATCCCAAACTGAGTATTCCAATTATAGTGAGGCTAATCCCACAATGGCAAAATACAGCAAACCACAAGAAGTGTTTGATGCAATGGTAAAGGAATTCGATGCTGAAAAAGCAGGCAATATCGATGCGCGTGCCCAACTGAATCTCTCCGGAGACGACGGTGGTGAATGGTACATGATTATTGGCGATGGCAAAATGGAAATTGAAAAGGGCACCCTTGAAGATCCAGAAATGACCATGAGTATGGAAGACAAGACGTGGGTTGACCTCACCAACGGTGACGCAAACGCCATGATGTTGTTCATGCAAGGCAAGATCAAAGTCACTGGTGACATGCAGTTGGCCCTGCAACTGCAAAAACTTTTCTAGAAAAGAGTAACGGCACCATGTGCCTAGAGCTAGAGTAGAGAGAGGTTTATCTGCTTGCTAGTTTCCTATTGCTTGCAGACACTAAACTCTTACTCTCTACTCTTCACTCTCTACTTCAAAAACTATGGATCGCGAAGAAATTAGACGACAACAAATGATTGGAATGGCCGTAGGCGTGCTAGGTGGCATTATGACGGCGAATTTCTTTCCAAACTTTCGAGAAGGCGTTGGCGGCTTTGGGCCAGCGGTATTCCTGGGCGCTGCAATTGGCGCATTTATGGGCGCACCTGCGGCAGTGCAACGGCTTGGTCTTATTTTTACGCGTGATCCAAAGAAAGAAGCGACAAATTTAGTCATTGGTATGCTTGTGCCAATTTTGTTTATTCTCTCCATTTATTGGTTGGTCTGGCGCTAGCTCCGTGACTGAATACAAAAATCCAGCGTTAACTGTCGATGTTGTGATCTTCTGCTTACGGGAGCAGAAATTGCAAACGTTGCTCATTAAGCGGGGAATTGACCCTTTCAAAGGCAAGTGGGCTATTCCCGGTGGTTTCGTGCGCTATGGCGAAGATATTGACTCGGCTGCGCTTCGTGAACTTGGGGAAGAAACCGGCGTGCATAGCGTTTATCTGGAACAGCTTTACACCTTTGGTGCACCGGACCGTGACCCGCGTGGACATACGGTCACTGTGGCTTACTTTGCCCTCATCCCTGACGAAAATTTACCGCTCCAAGCGGGTACAGATGCTGACGAAGCCGCTTGGCACTTGGTCGATGAATTGCCAGCGCTGGCATTTGACCATCAAACGATTGTCGAATATGCGCATGAACGCCTGCGTTACAAGCTAGAGTACACCTCTGCTGGCTTCAAATTGCTGCCAAGCGAATTTACGTTGACCGAACTACAGACGGCCTATGAAATTGTGCTGGGCGAAAAGCTAGACAAGCGCAATTTCCGCCGCCGATTGCTGGAAGCCGATGTCGTTGAAAAGACTGGTCAATATCGCTCCGGTGGGGAAGGACGCCCAGCAATGCTTTACCGTTACTCTGCAGAAGCAGACCCCGAAGTCAAAGCGCGTCGCCTTTACCCCTAATCTTTACTGCTTCCCTCAAGATTGCCAACAATCTCTACATATTTCTCTGTGAAAAATCCATTACCGCATCGTGGGAATTCACAGTAAACTTTCATCAATCGTGCAATTCTTCACAAACTGAATTGCTACGTTTAGTTTCACCCTGAGCGCATTTCAAATCATCTTGGAATGCCAAATCATAAAAACAGGAAAATCTTATGACGCATCGCGTATATAACTTTGGTGCTGGCCCTTGCACATTGCCTCTTTCTGCACTGGAAGAAGCGCAGGCAGAATTCTTGAACTTTGCTGGTACCGGCATGTCCATTCTTGAAATCAGCCATCGTTCTGCACCATATGTTGAAGTTTATGAAACTGCACAAGCCAACATGCGGAAGCTGTTGAATATCCCTGATAATTACAAAGTCTTGTTTTTACAAGGCGGAGCAACAATGCAGTTTTCAATGCTGGCAATGAACTACCTGCAAGGTGGCACTGCCGATTATGTAGTCGCTGGGACTTGGGGCAAGAAGGCGATTGCCGAAGCGAAGAAAGAGGGCGAACCACGGGTTGTGTTCAACAGCGCCGATGAAAACTTCAAGTCAATGCCAGAACAAGGCGATATTGACTTCAATCCAGACGCGGCTTACTTCCACTACACGTCAAATGAAACCATTCAAGGTGTAGAGCGCCGCAGTCACTATGACACTGGTGCTGTGCCGCAAATCTGTGATATGTCTTCAGACTTTATGGCCTACCCAGTTGATGTCAGCAAATACGCGATGATTTATGCTGGTGCCCAAAAGAATGCTGCCCCAGCCGGACTGACAATTGCGATCATCAGTGATGAGCAACTCGCAAAGGGGCCTGAAAATCAACACGCGTACTTGGATTACCGCATCCATGCTAGTAAGGATTCTGCGTACAACACGCCACCTGTGTTCCCAATTTATATGCTGAGCAAGGTCACGACCTGGATGCTCAACGAAGTTGGGGATTTGGACGCGATGTATGCCCGCAACAAAGCCAAAGCAGACACCCTCTACAACGCCATTGACAACAGCGGCGGTTTCTACAAAGGTCACGCCGCGGAAGCCAACCGTTCCATCATGAATATCACTTGGACGATGGACTCACCAGAGCTTGAAAAGAAATTCTTGGCCGAATCTGCCGCCCAAGACCTGATTGCGCTCAAAGGCCACCGTTCTGTTGGCGGTCTGCGTGCCAGCATCTACAACGCAATGACGCCAGAAGGTTGTAACGCCCTCGCGGAATTCATGGCTGAATTCCAACGCGTGAATGGATAGTTGAACATCACCATCACGTAGTGCCACCCCGCGGGGTGGCAGATAGCCATCAAGCTAAACAATTCTGCTAGCCGATTCGTACGCTAAGGCGTCATCCCGCGCACGAACGAATAAAGATGGCAGTAATTGCTTGACAGCGTGAGCGGGATCTCATTGCAATAATTCGCTGTTTTATCACCTTGGTATTAATGAGATCCCAGCCGCCGAGCCTTTTGGGTTACTTTTGAGCAAGTCGTTCGCGTCTGGGATGACACTTGTGCTTTCACTCTAGCTAGCAGAAGTAATTTTTCTGTACAATAAATCACTTAGCTTGATGTGCACGTGATGCATTTCGAACAAAAAAGAGGCTTGCGACAATACTCGCAAGCCTCTTTTTATTTTTAGCTTCATCGCGGCAAAATGAATTTTGCTGCTACTTAGAGAAACACGCTCAAGCGCGTTAGTCGGCTATTTCAACATGCTTCAGCATGTTTTTTCACTAACACTAGACTTCAGTCTAGCGGTTATCCTCTACATCCGCGGCAGCGTAATAGACTCTTGCCCCTGATACTTCCCTTTCTTATCTGCGTACGACACTTCGCAGTCTTCATCACCTTCGAAGAACAAGACCTGCGCAATGCCTTCGTTGGCATAGATCTTGGCGGGCAGTGGTGTGGTGTTGGAAATTTCCAAGGTTACATAGCCTTCCCATTCTGGCTCAAACGGCGTCACGTTAGTGATGATGCCACAACGCGCATAGGTGCTTTTGCCAAGACAAACGGTCAACACGCCGCGTGGTACGCGGAAGTATTCCACCGTGCGGGCCAGCGCAAACGAGTTTGGCGGCACAATGC
>JAHDIM010000142.1 GCA_020630805.1 Anaerolineales bacterium | reverse complement strand
TCACGCCAGCGCATGACGTAGCCTAGCGCTGCGAGCAGCAGGGCGGCTAGCAAAATGCTGTGTGGCGCGACAGCGTTTGATGTCAACTCACCAGTGGTTGGAATTTGACTTGGCACCAACTGGATGGAGGAGGTATTAGAGGTCCGTTGATCAATACCTTCACCAACTAAGGTTGCAGTGTTATCGATTGCGTTACCAGCAACAGCTTGGGCATTGACCCGGCCAATCAAGGTGACGGTTAGAACTTGACCACCTGGAATGCTTGGAACCTGCACGGTCACAATGTTGCCATTGCGACTGACGCTACCAAGCGTTGAATTGACGCTAATAATGTCAATGCGTGAGTCGACAACGTCTGTAATGACGGTATTCAGCGCTTCAAACTGCGTTGGGTTCGTGACCGTGATGTTGTAAATCACGGTGTCACCAACTTGTGCGATGGCAGAATTAGCCGTCTTTGAAATGCTCAGGTCCCGGTTGACTTGCAACGTCCCAGCCAACGTATCCGTTTGGATCGATGGCGTTGGCACAGCTGTCGGATTGTTTAGAACCGGTTGTTGTGGCACTGATGTCGCTGTTGCCACTGGCTGCTGCGGTACAGCAGTTGGGGTTGCAGTCGGTACGGGTGCCTGTTGTTCACCCAATGCGTCTGTGATTGGTGTCGCAGTTGGGACTGGTGTTGCGGTTGCATCAGGTTGCGCGGCGACCGGTGTTGGTGAAGCCTCTGGAGTCGCTGGCGTTGGGGTTGGCGTTCCTGCGGCAGGAACGTTGTAGCCAAAGTCAGCATCTACATAGTCTTCATTGATGTCCAACGAAATGGTATGCCGGCTGTCTAATGTGCTGTCAGGGTCACCAGTTTGCAGCAAGCCGGCTGGCAGTGTGCTGGTGTCCACTTTCACTTCATAGTCGCCAACTGGCAAGTCTGCGAACAGATATTTACCCTCAGCATCGGTCTTGGTTTCACGGGTGCTGCCGTCAGGCAATGTCAAGGTCACTGTCACGCCTTCTAGGCCAACTTCACCATCGTCTTGCGTGCCATTGCCATTGCTGTCGAGCCAGATGGTGTCACCAATGCTGCCAACAGCACGATAGCCGAAGTCTGCATCGAGACGGTCGACACCGTTGCTGAGAGAGACAGTGGTAGTGTTGTCCAGCGTACCGTCTAAGTCGTAGCTTGGGCCGCTTCCGGCGGGCAAGTTGCTTGTGTCAACCGTGACAGTGTAGTCACCGCTTGGTAAGTTTGCAAACAGATATTTGCCATCAGCATCGGTTGTCGTGGTTTGGGTTGAACCATCAGGCAAGGTCAATGTGACTGTGATGCCTTCCAAGCCTGCTTCGTCATCATCTTGGACGCCGTCACCATCTGTATCAAACCAGATGGTGTCGCCGATGTTAGCCAAGGTGGCAACATTGGCAATGTCTTGGCTAGTTGGGACATCAGCGTTCACAATTGGCTCACCGCTTTCGTTGACCGGTGTCCCGGTTGCGCTGACGATGTTTTCAACATCTGCTGCAATTTCGGTTTCGTAGTAGTACATCACTGCGGTGCCTGGTTGCAATGGCAATGTGCCGCTGATCAAGGTCATGTCCGCTTGGGTGATGTTCAACAACGGATCGTTCAGTTCAATGTCAGCCAAGATGGTGTTCCCCAAGTTGGCGACTTCGAAACAGAAGGTGACTGTCGTGCCGACCACGCCCGTTGACAGTTCGCCACCCGGACATTGTGCGCCAGCATCGTGGCCCAAGTAGACCGTCTTTTGTACCGCGATGGTTGACAGGGCGCTTTGGAAGCCAAAGTCATGGGCCTCGTAATTTTCGCCGTCACCAAGGCTGTATGGACTGCCGTAGTCCAAGGTGCCATCTGGATCAAACGTCGGCAAGATGGCGTCCGGTAACGTGCTTGGGTCAATCAGGACATTGTAGTTGCCGGCTGGCAAGTCTGGGAACAGATAGTTGCCGTTTGCGTCGGTGACGGTTGAGGCAATCAGGTCGCCAGTGTTGTCATAGAGCAGAACTGTCACGTTTTCGATGCCGGTTTCGCCGTCATCTTGGACGCCGTCCGCATTGCTATCGAGCCAGATGCGGTCACCGATTGAGCCAAGTGCTTCAACTTCAGCGGTGTCGTCATCAGTTGGGTTTTCCAATTCAGGAATTGGATCGCCATTTGGATATTCTGGTGTTGCACTAGTCGTTGCTGTATTGACCAAGCTGTTGGTCAAGGTTGCGTCGAAATAGAAGCTGATGCTTTCGCCCGGTGCCAATGGCTCGGTGCCAATGATCAACGTCATGTCAGCGCGGGTGATGCCCAACGCTGGGTCATCAATCGCAACGCTGTCAAGCCAGGTGTTGCCTGTGTTTTGAATGGTGAAACAGTAGGTAACGTCTGTGCCAGATCCTGCGGTGACCAATTCGGCTGCGGTTGGGCAGCCAGCGCCAGCGCTATGGCCTTCGTAAACTGTCTTGGCGAGTTCAAGGTCTGCTGCTGCTGGTGCGTAACCAAAGTCTGCGTCAAAGAACTCTTCAGCGGCAGTCAACTCTTCACTGGTTTGATGATCCAAGTCACTATCACGGTCACCGGTTTGGATCAATGGGATTTCTGTTGGCAGCGTGGTTGGATCTACCACTGCGGTAAACGTGCCGTTTGGCAGGTCTACGAACAGATATTTGCCATCTGCATCTGTGACGGCGGTGTCAACAATGTTGCCCAGTTCGTCGTACAGGGTAACGGTGACTCCAGCAATGCCGCTTTCGCCATCATCTTGAACACCATTGCTGTCAGCGTCTAACCAAACGGTGTCACCAAACTTACCTGGCAAGCGCAGTTCTGCGGTGTTGCTGTCGGTTGGATCTTCACTGCCTGGAATGTCATCACCAGTTGAGTCCACTGGGTTTGCACTGACATCCGCTGTGTTGATCAGGTTCGTGATCACATTGGTGTGTACGTAGTACATTGCGCTTTCACCCGGTGCCAGTGGCAATACACCTGACAAGAGGTTGAGATCGCTATGGCTGACACCAATGTCACTATCGTTGATGTTGAGGTCAGCCAACCAGGTATTCCCGGTGTTGGTCACTTCAAAACAGTAGGTAATTGCGTTGCCAGGTGCTGAAATAATCAGTTCATAGGCTGGACAGTTTGCCCCGTTTTCGTGACCACCGTTGATGGTCTTTTCAAGTGCAATGGCTGGCTCAGCGGGCATGTAGCCAAAGTCTGCGCCGTCATAGATTTCGCCGTCGCCTAAGTTGTAGGCTTGTTGGTCATCCAACGTGCCATCTGGGTCGGCGGTTTGCATGAGTTCGGTTGGCAAGGTCGCCACGTCAACTTCCACGAGGTAGCTGCCTTGTGGAAGGTCTTCGAAGGTGTAGTTGCCGTTTGCGTCTGTCGTTACGGTGTCAATCAGAACACCTTCGCTGTTGTATAGGTTGACGTTCACGTTTGGAATGCCACCTTCGCCGCCGTCTTGGGTGCCATTGCCATCTGCATCAATAAAGATGGTGTCACCAATGGTGCCAAGTGCCAAGACTTCTGCGGTGTCGTCAGCGGTTGGGTCGTCTGACCCGTGGATGTCTTCGCCGCGTTCATCAGTTGGGTTGCCGCTTACGTCAGCAGTATTGACCAAGCTGCCGGTCAACGTGGTTTCATAGTAGAAGACCATGGTTGCACCCGGTGCTAATGGTTCGGTGCCGCTGAGCAAGGTCATGTCGGCGCGGGTAATGCTCAGCGTTGCGTCGTTTACTGCAACTGCATCCAAATAAGTGTTGCCAGTGTTAGTCACTGCGAAACAGTATGTGATGAGTGTGCCAATTGGCCCGTCTTCTAGCTCAAGACCAGCGCCACAGTCTGTGCCTGCAGTGTGACCTTCATAGACCGTCTTGGCGAGTGCAATGCTTGGGGTCGCTGGCGTGTAACCAAAGTCGGCTGCCAAGAAATCTTCGCCATCGCCTAACAAGTAGGTGTGTTCATGGTCCAAGGTGCCATCTGGGTCGCCACTTTGGAAGTGGCCGCCTGGAACGGTTGAGTAATCGACTTGTACGGTGTATTCACCTTCAACCAAACCTTCAAACAAGTAGTCGCCGTCTGGGCCAGTGACTGCGGTGTCAATGATGTTGCCACCAGCGTCAATCAAGTTGACGGTGACGCCTTCAATGCCATCTTCGTCAGCATCTTCAATGCCGTCAGCGTTAGTGTCCAACCAAACGGTGTCACCAATTGAACCGAGGGCGACGACGTTTGCTTCGTCTTGGGCAGTTGGATCTTCAGCGCCTGGAATGTCATTGCCGAAGCCATCGGTTGGGTTGGCTGACGTTTGTGCCAAGTTATCCAATGTTTCAGTCAGCGTAGTTTCATAGTAGAAAACCATGCTTTCGGTTGGGGCAAGTGGTTCTGCGCCAGAGAGAACAGTCATGTCCGCTTCGGTGATGCCCAAAGGCGTGTCGCCAATGCTAATGCTGCTCAGGTGCGTGTTGCTGGTGTTCGTCACCACGAAACACCACGTGATGAGCGTGTTCAATACATCGCGGACTTCTTCGACTGCGGTTGCACAGCCTGCGCCAGCATCGTGACCACGGTAGACGGTCTTTTGTAGATCGATACCCGGAATGGCGTCGTCGTAGCCAAAGTCGGCATCTTCATAGTCTTCGCCCGGTGCGAGTGAGACGTCATGTGAGTGGTCAATAATCGCGTCTGGATCAAAGGTTTGGAAGATGTTGATTGGCAATGAATTTGGCACTACTTGCACGGTGTAGTCGCCTTGTGGCAATTCATCAAACAAGTATTCGCCGTCTGGGCCGGTGGTTTCAATCACTTGCGTGCCATCAGGGTAAGTCAGCATGACCAGCACACCTTCTAAGCCGTCTTCATCGTCGTCTTGGACACCATCGCCGTTCGCGTCGTACCAGACGTAGTCACCAATTGAACCCCACGGTTGGACTTCAGCAGTGTCGTTATCGGTTGGATCGTCTTCACCAGCGATGTCGTTGCCCAAGCTGTCGGTTGGATTACCGCTTGCGTCAATCGTGTTGATCAGGCTGCCAGCCAGCGTGGTTTCATAGTAGTAAATCGCGCTAGCGGTTGGTGCCAATGGGAAGGTACCACTCAACAATGTCATGTTCGCTTCAGTGATGCTCAAGTCAGCATCGGTCAAGCTTAGGCTGTCGAGGTAGGTATTCCCCGTATTTGTAATTTCGAAACAGTAGGTGACGTTGCTGCCAATGGCGTTGATGGTCAGTTCGTCACCGACACAGCTCACACCAGCGTCGTGACCAGCAAAGACGGTCTTTTGCGCGTCAATGGCTGGGGCAGCAGCGGTGTATCCAAAGTCTGCGTCTTCGTAGTCTTCACCGTCGCCCAAGCTGTACTCATGTTCGTGATCATAGACTGCGTCTGGATCAGCAGATTGGATCAAGCTTGGTGGCAGGGTGGTGTGATCGACTGTGACAGTGTAGTCGCCTTCTGGCAGATCTGTGAACAGATATTCACCATCACCATTTGTGGTCAAGGTCACTTGGCTACCGTCAGGGTAAGTCAAGATCACATCGACGTTTGGAATGCCAGCTTCGCCGTCGTCTTGGACGCCATTGCCGTCAGTATCAATAAAGATGGTGTCACCAATGCTGCCAACGGCTAACACTTCAGCGGTGTCTTCGGCGGTTGGGTTGGTTTCGCCCACAATGTCGTTGCCTTGGCCGTCGGTTGGGTTGCCTTCGGTTTCAGCGGTATTGATGAGTGAGCCAACCAACGTTGAGTCATAGTAGAAGCTCATGCTTGCGCCCGGTGCCAATGGTTCGGTGCCGCTAATGAGCGTCATGTCTGAGCGCGTGACATTCCCCAAGGTGATGTCAGTAATTTCAACATCGCTCAAGTGCGTGTTACCTGTGTTGGTCACGGTGAAACAGTAGGTGACGTTGGTGGTCAAAATGTTGCGGACCAATTCGCCACCTTCACAGCCTGCACCTGCGTCGTGACCTTCATAGACTGTTTTTGCTAAGGCAATGTTTGGTTCAGCAGCGGTGTAACCAAAGTCGGCATCTTCGTAGTCTTCCCCAGAGCCTAAGGTGTAGGTGTGGGTATGATCAACGCTCGCGTCAGGATCAGCAGATTGGACCAAACCGTTTGGCAGGGTGCCCGGTGAGACCGTGACGTCATATTCGCCTGGTGGCAAGTCGCTGAACAAGTATTCACCGTCGCCGTCAGTGATGGCCAACACTGTTGAGCCGTCTGGGCGTTCTAATGAAACGACCACACCTGGAATGCCCGGTTCGCCAACTTGTTGGACACCATCACCATTCAAGTCATTGAAGATGGTGTCGCCAATTGAGCCGACGAGTTGTACTTCAGCCGTGTTGCTGTCAGTTGGGTCGGTAATGCCTGGAATGTCTGCGCCGGTTGGGTCAACTGGATTACCGCTGGTTTCGGCGGTGTTGACCAAGTCAGCGGTCATTGTGTCTTCGTAGTAGTAGCTGATGCTTGCGCCCGGTGCCAGTGGCAGGGTGCCGCTGATGAGCGTCATGGCGCTTTCATCAATGCTTAGGGTCGTGTCATCGACACCGACGCCAGCTAGATGGGTGTTGCCGTTGTTGGTGACAACGAAACAGTAGGTTGCATCGGTGCCGACGGGGCCGGTTTCCAATTCAACGCCACTGTTACAGCTTACGCCGCTGTCGTGCCCTTCATAGACAGTCTTTTCAATGCTAATGCCAGCGCTAGCTGGGGTATAGCCAAAGTCTGCGCCGAGGAACGTTTCGCCGTCGTCCAAGGTGTAGTCATATTCGTGGTCCAGAATGCCATCTGGGTCGCCACTAATGACCAAGCCATCTGGCACGGTGCTGTAGTCAACTTCTACGGTGTAGCTGCCTTGAGGCAAGTCTTCAAAGAGATATTCGCCGTCAGCGTCAGTGACCGTTGACAGTTGTGAACCGTCTGGATATGTGATGGTGACAGTGACGCCTTGAATGCCTGTTTCGGCACCATTTTGAATGCCGTCGCCGTTGGTGTCGGTCCAGATGGTGTCACCTATTGCGCCGTACGCGACAACTTCAGCAGTGTCATCATCGGTTGGGTCGGTTTGGTCGGCAATGTCTGCACCTAAGCTGTCAGTTGGGTTACCGCTGGTGTCCGCAGTGTTGACCATGCTTTCAATCAAGCGGGTCTGATAGTAGAACACCATGCTTTCGCCCGGCGCAAGCGGCTCTGTGCCGCTCAATTGGATCATGCTGGCGCGCACAATGCCGAGGTCGTTATCCACGACGGTGACATCATCAAGCCAAGTGTTACCAGTGTTGGTGACTGCAAAACAGAATGTGATTTGTTCGTTCAAGTCTGCGCTGACCAGTTCGCCGCCTTGGCAGCTTGCACCCGCGTTCCAGCCTTCATAGACTGTTTTATCTAATTGAATTGCTGGGGCTGCGAGTTGGTAGCCAAAATCTGCTAAGTCATAGTCTTCACTGGCTTCTAAGTCATAGGTATGCATGTGATCCAAGGCGGTGTCAGGATCGCCAGTTTGGGTCAAACCAGTCGGCAATGTGCTGGTGTCAATTTCGACGGTGTATTCCCCTTGGGGTAGATCTTCGAAAATGTAATAGCCAGCGCCGTTGGTGGTGACCGTCACTTGTGTCCCCCCAGGATAAGTCAAGGTGACATCTACATTTGGAATACCACTTTCGCCATCGTTTTGGATGCCGTCACCGTTGGTGTCGAGCCAAATGGTGTCCCCAATTGAGCCAAGGTCGCCGTTCAGGATTGCGTCGTCTTCTACGTCTGGCTCATCACGTTCAAATGGATTATCACCAGGTAGGGTGGTGGCTTGGGTAACATACGCGGTGTTGGTGATTTCCTCTGGAATGAAGTCTTCAACCAGATCTGCGGTGAAGACAAACTGCGCGCTTTCACCGACTTCTAAATCGCCGCCAGTAAAAGTCACTGTTGTAAAGCCACCAGAGGAGACTGCGCTGTAGCTAAAACCCGGTGCAACCAAGCCTGCACTGATGTTCTCAAAGTACGTTTCGTCAATTGGATCACTCACAATCACCTCAAAGGCGGTGCTAGTGCCAACGTTTTCAACATTCAAAGTGATGGTAATTTCATCGCCTGCAAACCCGATGCTTGGTTCCATCAACTTTTCAATTTCCATCAACGGCTCAACGACTTCGACAGACGTTGAGTCATCAATAGTGCCGGTTGTGTTGTAGGTCAAGCGGGCAGCGTTGTCCAACACGGTGGATGGATTACCAACGTTGCCGGCCACATTTTCAACCAAGACATCATATGTAATGGTAATGGTGGCATTGCTTGCGCCCGTGTGGCGGACGTTGCCAAAGTCGATGTTCATGTTGTGATCATCCACAAAGTTTGGCGTTGGTGTCGCTGGATCAGCAGGGCTAAATCCGGTGTAGGCAATGGTGTAGTCGCCGGTGAACTGCAGACCAGCGTCCAAAATGTCGCGGAATTCGTACGGCGTCAGCGTATTCGCTGGCACGGTGATGTCAATTTGATAAGTGATGACTTCACCAATCGTGACGTCTGGGGTGCTCGCATCGCTGGTGTGATCCGCGCTGGTGGCGATGATCGACTTTTCCATGTTCGGGGTGATGATGGTGACCGTTTCTGGGTCGGTGTCATCGGTCCAGGTGTTGCCTTCTTCCGTTGAGTCGTTGTAAATGCGCTCTTCCGGATCTGCACCGGGCATGCTGCTCCAGTTTGCATCTGCGGTATTAGTCAACTGCGCGCCGGTTGCGTTGTCAGGAGAGATGGTGGCGGTGTATTCAAAGGTAACGGTACCGCCCACAGGAATTGAAGCAATTTCAGTCCAAGTGATGGTGCCTGCATTCGCGCCAGTTGGGTCGGTTGCATTGGCATCGGCGGTGCCGCCATTGCCGTCTGCGTCCAAGCTCGCTTGGCTAACGATCAGTCCTTCAGGGACATCGTCTGTAATAGAAACCTCGTATGCGGTGCTGTAGCCAACGTTTTCAATGGTGATGGTGTAAGTGACCACGTCACCACCTTGCAACCCCGCATTGGGATCAGCCGTTTTAGTGACATCTAGCAAAGGTTGGTCGACTGGTGTGTCAACGTCTGGTGTGGTGCGGCTGCGGGTTGTCCCGCCTGCATCGGTCCAACGTAATTGGCCTTCGTTGCGGACAAAGTCATTGGCGGTTGGTTGCCACATTTCCCAGGAGCTTCCATCGTCAGCGATGCCATCAAAGACGGCGCTGAATTCAATTTCAAAGACATAAGGCTCAGACGACGTGCTGTTGTCAATGTTGCCAACCGCCCATTCTAGACGCTCACCAGGATTTGGCGTGCCTTCGTTGATGGTTGGCGCGGCTGGCAACGTGGCGGCTGTTACAGGCGTACCGCTGATATCCGTCAGAACGGCATCGCTGTTGTAGGTCAGCCCGTTGGTTTGCAAATTGTCGCGCACAACGGCATTTGGCAAGCTTGCATATGGCGGCACCGTAATGGTAAGCGTGTAAGTGATATCTTCACCAACAGTAATTGGCCCAGCAGAGGCTGCCTTCGTGATGGCTGGATCATCAGACTGTACGGTTGCGTCATCTGTGTTGGAGTCACTTGTTTCTAAGGTCACATCGGTTTGGCGCCCGCCATCGTCTTCTTGGGTGTTGTATTCCGTAGATGCAATATTGACGAGGTCGCTACGGGCTGGCGTGCCTTCAAGAATTTCGGCTTGGTAAGTAATGGTGACCGATTCGCCGGCTGCTAGATCATCATCAGTAAAGGTCCAGACGACCGTGCCGCCTGTTCCCGCAGATGCGCCTGCACTTGGCGTACAAGTTGCTGTTGCAGGGGTACACACGCCATTGAATTGCAAGTTTGCTGGCAAGGTATCTGTAACAGTGAAATTGTGTGCAATACCTTCTGGGTCTGTTTGGACATTTTCAACTTCGATGGTGTAAGTCAAAATTTCACCAGGTTGTACGCCACTTGTTTTTGAAACAGATTTGGTTAGGACAACATCTGGCTCAACATACTTGAT
>JAHDIM010000141.1:1636-10082 GCA_020630805.1 Anaerolineales bacterium | reverse complement strand
ACCGCACCTTGCGGCGTTGGATGCACCGCACCCTGTGGCGTTGGATGCACTGCCCCTTGCGGCATAGCATGTACCACTCCCGCAGAAGCGGCGTGTGTGTTCTTGAGATCTAAATCAAGATCATAAGCCGCGGAACTAAACGTAAAGCCAGAGCGAAAAATATCTGCATCATCAATGCGCAAAATAAAATTGGGGTCCGCAAGAATAAACATGCGGTTGTCATACGCGAAGTCATAAACTTGGCGAATAATATCCCAGACAGACTGTCGTTCATCAATAATGTGATACAGATGAATATTCACATCTTTAAACACAGTCCCTGCGATTAAGCCCTCGTTTTTAAGCGGAATTGTGTCCAAGATCTCAGGGTTCAGTACTTGCCCATTTGCATTCACCGCAGTCACCATTTTTTGTATATCTGCTGTGCGGCCAGTAAGAATAAGTTGGCTTTTTACACGATCTTGCGAGTCTTCTACTTCAAAAGTTGGTGAGGTTTGTAATGCATCTTGGCGCAGCGCTAACCCAATAAGGGCAAACAAAACTAATACACCAATTGCAACATATGCAATGGTCATCTTCTATCTCCTATGGTTTAAGTGTGGATCTGTTCGGTTACGTAGCTTGCACAGTTTGGCGACTTAAGTGTTTCGCAACAAAAACTCAGAAATAAATGCGACGATTGCGTGCGAAACCTTCAGTAAAAACCAGATCGGTCGCCGATTTTATTTCTGAAAACTTTCTGGTTTTTACATAAGAGCAAATAAATGCTGTAACCGCGTGCTAGTTTCCTATCTTAACGATACTCAAACTCTTTTTTCGTAAGTTTACAGATTTCTGGGCCAAAATGTATAACTATTCAACAAAATAGACCTTTTTGATCTATTTTAAGCGCCGTCTATTAAACAGTTAGCAATCCGTCTATAACTCTTACTTACAGCGAGCTGCCATCGCCAATTAACATAAAAGCAGCCCAAAACCATGGATGAGAATATTTGGCGTTGTGTCTTAGGTGGAGTTGCGCATTTCGCAATGCAGCCGCTTTCGGCTGCCCTGCCTGCAAATTCTGATAGAAATGCGTCATTAGCAATTGCGTGGCGGTATCGTCAACGATCCATTGTGATAAGACCAATGAAGCCGTGCCAGCGTTCAAAAAGGCACGCATCAGCCCTAGAATTTCATCCCCGCCACCAATGGACGCTCGTCCTGTTTCACAGGCACTCAATGTCACGAGAGAGGCTTGCAGACGCCAGGCAAAAATATCAAGCGCGGTGAGTAGGCCATCTTCAAGGGCAATACCAGAGAAGACTGGTTCATCTTGGCGAAAAACTGCATGCGTCGCAATGTGTAGCAGTTGGGCATCTGCCGCTTCGGCGCGCAATTTAAGTGACTTGCATCGCGTATTTTCCAACCGCACGGCAGTCGGCCACAATTTGGCAATAGCGGCTACTTCTTCCTCTACAGCAGGCAATAAGTTGTCCTGTGTGTGCCCTGCAATAACAACTCTGGCAGTGCTGTCTTTCGTCGTTTGCAAATAGTTGAGACTGTCTGCCATTGGCAAGTAACGGACCTCAAAAGTTTCCAGCACGTATTGCGCCCCGTCAAAAAGCGCATGAAAAGGGACGTAATGCAACACATCATGCCGCACTAAGATGAGCTTATCGATATTGGATTGCAGATTAGCGACGATGGGTAACAATAATTTTTCATACAGCTTCCCCGACACACCTTTGACATTGGGAATCAAATAATCCGAATTATTGGGGTCTTGCGCGACAGCTTGTAGATTTAACTCATACGCCCGCATTAGGGCAGCTATGTGTTCCGAGGTAGCGTTTAGCGTCAGTACTTCTAAGCAGTCTGAAGTGAATATAAACGCAATCAACTGTCCTTCAACTGCATAGTATTCAATAAGGGCGGTCTCTGAATCTAAATGCGGTCTTGGATCTTTAGGTAACGGATTTGTCAGACGTGCCGCACTCTTAGAGTAGGTTGCATCACGGAGCAATATGTCGTGCCAAGTCTGCTTAAGCTTTTTTTCTGTTTGGCGCAGTTGAGAGACATGCGTTTCGGTGTGGACCGCCTCGCCTTGAGACGAGTGTAGAAGACGCTGTAAGCGCTGGTTACCAATTGTCCATTCTGCCCGCAAGCGGTTGTATTCTTCAATTAGTTGGCTGTCTGCATCGCTTAGCGCATCAATTTTAAGCGAGTCTTGGGAAATAAGAAGCGCGAGAAGGCTGCGCGACTTTGCACGCTCAGCGTAAAAGAACGCGTCAAGAGGACGCTCTAACTGCAACGCAATGTCAACAGCCCGAGCGTAGACCTGATCATATGCAGCGACATACCCTTCAATGTGCTCTGTCATGACTTTTGCTTGCACATCTTCTAAGCCGCGAATGCACGCCTCTAGCCAGGCTAAAGCGCCTTCCAAGTCATTCAATTGTTCAGCTGCTTGCGCTAACCGACTGGAGACCAAGAAAGACATTTCTGGTCTTTCAAGAATGTCTGACCTTGTGTGCAACTCATGCAACTTAGCTTGCGCCTGCTGGATCTGCCCTGTTTTGAGCAAACAATCGATCGCAAGAATTTCTACCCGCTGCTCCCAGTAATCCCAGTTATTTTCTGCGCACAATGTCTGAAGATCGGCGGCGTTTTCAAGCGCTTGCTGGGTTTGGTTCAAATTGAGATACCCATTCACCCGCATTAGCTGGGCTTGCATGTACCAAAACAGCTGCGTTGTTGGAAATTTTTGTTGCTGCGTATCTAACAACGCCAATGCATTCTCGTAACGCGTCAATCCATTTAATGCCCGAACCTGTGTGATAACCGCATGACAAAATGTAGAGCTTGCAGAATCGGCACTGTCAAATACAGAGTTAGCAATTTCAAGTGCCGCGTCATAACGATGCAACAACAGCAAGCAGTCTGCGTAATCTAAGGCACATTCCAACGCATATCCATTTGCATTTTCTTGGAAATACGTATTGGCATCTGACAAATACCGTAGCGCCTGCATGTAGTCGCCAGTTAGAAAATATACGGTCCCAAGATTCTCCTGAGCCAGCGCCAAATTATTGTGCTCATTGTCACGCTTACAGATGACAATGACCTCTTCTAGAAGTTGACGTGCTTCTTCAAAACGCCCGAGTTCAAGCAACATCCAGGCTTTGTTGAGGTTTCCAGACGTTAGAAAATAACTGGCTGAGTCTTCAGCAATATTAAGTTGAAGCGCTTCTTGAAAAGCGGCAAGCGCTAACTCATACTGATGCTGGTCCGCATAAATGAGTGCTAGGTTGTTTTTTACCTTCGCTAACTCTATCCAGTCCTGTTGAGTCTCATACACGACCATCGCGGCTTGTGCGCACTGGACAGCGTCTTCATATTGCGAGAGCTGAGCAAGGGTCCAACTACGTGTGGTATTGATTTTTGCCGCTCTTATCTCATCTTCTGCGTAATGTGCCCACCCTAGGGCATCATTTTGAAGGCGGAGGCCTTCGCGGAAATCTCCCCGAACCAAAGAGAAAATTTGGCCTTGAATTTGGAGTGCTAACGCTCGGTGCCGGAACAGGCCAGATAAGCTAGCAATGGTCTCAATTACTTCAGAGCAGGTTTGCGCCGTCTTGGGGTCTGCAAACATCGACTTGAGCCAACGCTCACGTGTAAAGCTAATAAACGCATCTTGCTGTTCCACTTGGGACCCGTCAACAAACGACTCAAGTATTGCAAGACGTTCTGATTCAGGGTCAGTCGCTAGCAATTCGGCAAGAAGTGTTTCAGAAGACGTAAGCATTTTGGAAACCAGAGCCAATTATAGCTGTTAGACATCGTCAATTAGGACTTCAAGCCTGATCAAACAACCCTCATCGTTCCAATAAAAAAGCCGTAGCGCTTCAGCAACTACGGCTTTTCATCAGTTTTGTCTGGCGAGCGCCTATCCGCCCGTACTAATGCCCAATTCTGCCAGCGCACTTTCAAACGCTGCAAACGGTTGCGCCCCAATCAGAAAGCCCCCAACGTCCTGGTTTGAAAGCTGAAACACTGGCTGGAACGTAATATTTTGATCCAACCGAATGCGATCCTGTTGCGCCAATAACGCTTTGTGGCGTTCAGTATCAATACAATTGTTGAAATCGACTGGATCTAGACCATATTCAACCGCCAATTGTTTGACCGTTGTATGAATACTGCCCCGCCACAACCGATTGTGTTCTTCGAACAAATATTCACGGAAGCCCCAAAACGCTCCCTGATCTCCAGCACATTCATTCGCGGCATGCGCAATCTCTGAGCGTTCCCCATGATTCAAGACCGGACTAAACACACTGCGAACCAGCCCTGTTGCAACATACTGGGCCAATAACTCTTGTTCAGCACCCAACACGTGGGCGCGGCAAGATGGTCACAAAAAGTCCGAATAGTCGATGATGGTCACTGCTGCATTGGGATTCCCAAGCGCCATGCGTCCATCTTCTAAACGCTCGCTAACAGTTGTCCAGTCAATATTGGGGTCAATTGTGGGCACTGGCGTGTTAGTCGGCACCTCTGGTGTGTCCGTCACTGGGATGATGGTAACTGTCGGTGTAAATGTTGGCGTGGGGGGATCTGTCGGTTCGGCAGTAAATGTTGCCGTCGCTGGAACCGGTGTCGCTGTAGGGGCTAACGTAGGCGCTGCAACCACTTCAACCGGCTCTTCCACCGCAACGGTGATAACAATTTCCTCTGGTGCTGGCGGCGCACTACACGCAGCCAGAATCATCGGTAAAATCAATCCGAAAATTATGGGCTTCTTCATAAGAAGTTAGATGTTTTCATTGTTTCAAATATTACGCCCGCAATTGACAAGTAAACCGCCATGGCTTTATACAACCCTAAATCCGTTCTTGAGATCGCAACTGCACTCCGCAATGATGAAATTCCACTGCACGTCTACCTGACAGAACTTGAAGCAGAGTACAGCCGCATAGACTCCCAGATTGAAGCAATGGTGCCTGAGCCAAAACGCTTCAATATTGTGCGCCGCAATGCGGTCAAGCAACTCCTCGGTCGCTGGCCAGATCCTGCAACGCGACCACCGTTGTTTGGTGTGCCGCTGGGGGTCAAAGACATTATTCACGCCACTGGTTGGCGTACGCGGGCGGGCACCAATGTGCCATGGGATGTGCTGCAAGGGGAACAGGCAACAGTCGTCACCCGTTTATTAGAAGCAGGCGCGCTTGTCATGGGGAAAACGGTCACAACAGAATTTGCCTGTTTCTCTCCCGGGCCAACGCGCAACCCCAATAATTTAGACCATTCCCCAGGTGGCTCTAGTAGCGGGTCCGCCGCTGGCGTGGCAGCGGGGCTATTTCCTTTGGCATTAGGAACCCAAACCGGAGGCTCTATCATTCGGCCAGCATCGTTCTGCGGGGTAGTTGGGTTCAAAGCCAGCTTTGGTCGCATCCCGCGTGATGGCGTGCTGCTAGTCTCCGAGTGGTTCGACCATGTTGGGCCAATTGCTGCCGATGTGGGCAGTATTCAACTGGCGGCCAGCATTCTGTGTGACGACTGGAAATCTGTTTCTGCGCCGGAAGCCCCTACTTTTGGCGTACCAGACGGCCCATACCTTGACTATGCCTCTGACGCCAGCCGACAAAATTTCGAAGCTACGCTAAATAAACTCCAACAATCGGGAGTGAAAATTGTCCGGTTTGATGCACTCCAAGACTTCTTAGCTATCTACAATCGACATGCCCGCATCCAAGCGGGACAGCTCGCACAGGTGCATGAAGAGCTGTTTACACGATTCGTAACAGATTATCAACCTCCGACCGCGCAATTGATTCGGGACGGCCAAGCTCTGGAATCGGAGATGTTACAAACTGACCATAACAAACAGCAAGAATTGCGCGTAAGCTTAGAAGCACTGTTTGATTTGCACGGTATTGATGCACTTCTCACACCGGCAACTGTGGATGTCGCCCCGCATGGCTTAGCAAGCACTGGTGACCCTGCGATGAATATTCCTTGGTCTCAAAGTGGGCTGCCTGCCATCACAATTCCAAGTGGCCGGAATGCTAACAATTTGCCTTTTGGCTTGCAGATTGTTGGTCCATATTGGAAAGACGAAACGGTGATTAATTGTGGCGCTTTACTCGAAGTAGCGCTAAAGTCGTAGCCCAGCCCTTACATATTTTTTTGACTCACTAAACTCCAACACAAAAATTATTGGTCGTTTTCAGGCTTTTTAGGTGTAGAATTTTTCTAAGGTTAGAGCTTCTACCAAAATCTAACTAAAAATCAAGGTAAATTTGCAGTTTTTATTGATTGTAACCAAAATCTATCTGTACGTTTACCCTATCACTATTGAGAAAAGATTGAGACAACTATAGACTCAGACGTATGAAGAAGGTAATTGTTGTACTGGTAAGTTTAGTCCTAATGGTATTTGGTATGGGGTTCTCCTCTGCGAACGCCATCATTCCAATTACAGGACAGCAGAGTAGCGATGGCACCACCGCCACAGTACCTGCCCAACTCCCCCCCGCAATCGAAACTTATGAGGCATTCTATGCCCGTGTTGTAGACGGCACGCCTGTTGTGCGTGGCGTTTATGTTGACAATCTCTTTGCACTTGAGATTGTGCAACAAAGTTTCGGTGGCCCAGGATATGTTGACGTCAATTGGGGCACTGCAACCCAATTTGAATATGCGAGCTACTTTGATGTCATTGGTCTGCTTGCGCACAACTATCTTTCTGGCGCAGAATTCTTCAAACTTACCCTCGGGACGCAAATCAAAGTGATTTACGGCACCGGCCATGTCCAAACCTACGTGGTAGACGAAGTTCAACACTACCAAGCCTTGTCACCGCAAGACACCCGCTCACCGCTTGTGGACTTGTATACTGGTGCCGTCTTGGATGCCTCAAGCGTTTTCCAACGCCATTACATGGGCACGCACAAAGTTACCTTCCAAACTTGCATTGAACACGCTGGAGATCCTTACTGGGGTCGCGCCTTCATTAGTGCATCGCCACTAGTTGAAACCGCGCCAGCACCGCACGTTGCAAGTCAGTAGTTTTGTCGCAACCGCTGGATTTTCAGCGTTCGCCATCTTACATTGAAAACGGACAGCCACATGGCTGTCCGTTTTTTGTTTGTCGTAGTGACATGGCGCGCCATGTCAAATAGGCATCAAGCTAAGAATTCTGCTAGCCGATTCTTGCGATTAGGTGTCATCCCGCGCACGAACGAACGGCAATAAAGTCAAACTTAGATGGCGTGGGCGGGATACATTCGGCAAGCTCAGCACAAGTCTCATTGCAATAGTGTGCTGTTTTGACACCTTGGTATCAATGAGATCCCAGCCGCCGAGCCAGTCGGAATACCTTAGGGCACGCAAACGCGTCTGGGATGACACTTCTGCTTTCGTTTTGGCTAGCAGACACAAATTTTTCAATTACAAAAGCCCTTAGCTTGATGCGTATGTAACATGCCCCGCCATGTCACTACGACAGAAATTAGGAATTGCAGGGAACCTTTTCCACCAAACAACCGTCTCTGTAGTGAACCGCAAAATTGACAGGTAAAAATCACGAAAAAATGCGGCACAATAAAGTTAGCTGTTCACAGTTCGGAGGCACACCCATGAAACCTAAATCATTACGATACTTTGGCATTACGTTACTCATTTCACTCTTTGCACTGACCGCCTGCGCAAGCGCAAGTTACTCTGACGCTGCAATGGAAGAGGCAATGGCAATGCCAGCAGCAGAGCCAGCCATGGGGTATGACGAAGCCCTGGAAATGGACATGATGATGGAACGCGAAATGGCAATGGAAGAAATGGCCATGGCGGAAGAAGAAATGTCCATGGACAGCGCCTATGCTGGTGGTGAAGGCCAAGTCGTCAATCAGGCACAGTCTGCACCAGCAGCAGATAGCCAACGCTTGGTCATTTATTCTGCCAATGTTGGCTTGGTCGTTGCAGACACCGAAACCACCATGAATGACATTTCCGCCTTGGCAACCGAAATGGGCGGCTTTGTTGTCAGCTCTGAAATGTCTGACTCGTTCTATGGCTACGGCGATGCCCGCGCCCCCATGAAACGCGGCTCGATTTCAATCCGCGTCAATGCAGACGAATTCGATGCCACCTTACAAGCGCTACGCGACATGTCTGTCAGCGTGAATTATGAAAACCGCCAAGGGCAGGATGTCACAAGTCAATATACGGATCTGTCTAGCCGCTTGAAGAACTTACAGTCTACTGAGACGCAACTCAACCTCATTATGGAAGACGCCCGCCGCACGGAAGACGTCTTGGCGGTGCATCGTGAATTGAGCTTTATCCGCGAGCAAATTGAGGTGATTCAAGGGCAACTGAAGTTCTATGAAGAGTCGGCGCGTTTGTCACTGATTACGATCGATCTTGAACCTGACCACGACTCAGCGCCAATCGACTTGGATCG
>JAHDIM010000141.1:0-1536 GCA_020630805.1 Anaerolineales bacterium | reverse complement strand
TTACCCTTCCCAGAAACGGTATAGTCCGTAGCCTTCCCAAATCCAACCGGTGTCGAGGATAAGCGCACTGATGCTCATCACTGCACTCCAAAAGATATCCTGAAACGGGTTTGGAAACCAAAACAGTGCAAACAAAATCAAAATGCCATAGCGGCTTAGGGGCGCGATAGCTGCCAGAATATTGTTTGGCAAATAGGGCGCAATGATTCCGAAACCATCCAACCCCGGAATGGGCAATAAATTCAGCGCTAGCGCCGTAATTTGCAGAAACAGCAGAAACGCAGTGCCTGCCCAAAAGAACAGCGTTCCACCCACCACAACTTCAGACTGAAAAAAGAAAAACGGAATCGCTAGAAAGATTGTGAACACTACATTCGCAATCGGGCCAGCGGCTGAAATGAGCGTATGCATGTAACGTTTACGCACTAAATTCCGTTGGACATAGACGGCACCACCTGGCAAGCCAATCCCCCCCATCATCAGGAATAACAGCGGCATCAGAATACTGAGGGCAAAGTGGGTATATTTGCGCAGATCCAAGGTCAAATAGCCTTTCTGCTCAACCGTGTAATCGCCCCCGATGTAGGCGACAAACGCATGCCCAAATTCGTGTAACGCAAGCGATACAAGCCATCCGGCAGTGACATATAGAAACACCATCAAGCGGTTGGATAGAATATCGGCCCAGAGCAAATAGCCACTGCCAAGGAAAAGCGCCACAAGGCCAAGAAAAATTGGACTGATGGAGGTCACAACTTTGCGAATTGCCTCACCAACGCTATCTGGCGCTTTCATTTCGTTGAGCGCTTGCTGCGCCTTGGGGACTTTGTAGACTTGTTCTTTGGCAAAGCGTAACCGCGAATAAGCAGACTCTGGCGTGACACCGCGTTTCAAAAGAGCCGACGTTGCCGTTGACCCTTCTACCTGTAACAATCCACTGAGTAAGTTCAGCGAATCCATTTGTTGAAAATTTCGGTGCTGCATATCTGCACCGGCACGCTTTAGCAGCAAACGAACCTCATCTGCCAAGACAAGTTGCGCCGATTCAGTCGCTGGTGGCAGCGTTTCAAGCATCGCTTCGACGTGGTCACGCACGGCCAGCACATCAATCGGCAGGGCAGTCAGCAAGCGTGCTGCATCGCTATCGCGTACTTCTAAAATTGCTAGAAAGAAGTGATCTGCCGTAATTTCAGCCTGCTTGAACCGTTGCGTGACATCTTCAGCCCGCGCTAGGATCTGAGCGGCCAGAGGCGTCATACGGTCAGCTAAGGGGTTAGTTGTGGACTCCATATTGCATCTATTTTAGGCGTTATCGATGAAGATGGCATGAGTTAGAGAAACCTGCTAAAGTAATAGTGACGGGTTAACACAAACAATGTCTATATCTACAAGTAAGCCCGACAAAACAGTTGTCGTAAACGTTCCATAGCAAAGACACCATTATGTCTACACAACAAATCTATCGATTGGTAATGATCCAAGGCCCAACACCGGGCAAGGTATTTGAAGTCTCGCAAGACATGGTCACCGTTGGCC
>JAHDIM010000140.1 GCA_020630805.1 Anaerolineales bacterium | reverse complement strand
CGCTAAAATAGCCTCATGACTCTCAACACTATCCCACACGCTATTGAATGGCTGGAGCATCGTTCCAAGCCGCTGTTTGTCATTGTTGCGCTCGGTCTTTACGCTTGGAGCTTGATCCAGCTTGCAGGCGAGATACACCCGGTCGCACAGCTCGATGAATTTCTGGTGCAGGCCTTAGCAAATCTCTCCATTCCATTTGGGGTCATTCTGCTGCAAGAGTTGCTGGAACTCATTGCCACTATTCCAGACAGCAACCTGCTGTCAGCACGGCGGCAGTTTGAAATTGTAGTGTTGGTCATTGTACGCAGTTTCTTCAAGAAGTTCGCAAAGGTGAGTGGTTACGTCGCCGATGGCGAATTCAGCAGCAGCGTCCAAGAAGCAGTGATCAAGATTATTGCCATCATTGTGCTGGTGTTCTTGATCTACATGTTCCGCAAAATGGCTAGCAGTGATGCCCTCAAGCCCTACAAAGCAGGCCAAAAGACAAATGTCTACAAGCAAATTCTGGTGCTGATCTTGACGGGCTTTGTACTGATCAACATGCTCTTTATCCAAGGGTCATTTGATGAAATTGAATTCATCCGCCAAATCTTCACTGGCATCATCATTATTGACGCCCTGTTCCTGATCTTTGCCATCATGGGTCACAGTGAATTCTTGGTTCTGACCTTTGAAAGTAGCCTCATCATCGCGCTGATCTTCGCGCGTTTTCCACTGTTTACGTCAACCAGCTTGGCCTATATCTTGTCAGTTCTGGGGGTCGCGTTTGCAACTGGCACCTTGTACTTGATGTATCGCGTTGCCCAGGTTGCGCCAGATGAAGTCGAGGCGCATGACGAAACGCTAGAAGAAATGATGGCGCACTAGTATTCTCACTCGTGCGCCCTTAACCACAAGGCGGGTTCCTTTTCAACACAATGGTCGTAAGAAGGAACCCGCCTTGTAGAAGATAACGCCTTACGAAAACCGCTTCGCCGACCGCGCCTTTGCTTTAGCAGCCTCAACCTCGCGGTTCTTTGGCGGCGCAGTTGTTGTCAATTCTCCTAACAACGTTTCAACCACCGCCGCAACATCCACCACAGCTTTTTCAAACGCAATCTGATTCGCCTTGGATGGCGTCCGTGACCCGCTTATTTTGCGCACAAACTGCAAAGCCGCTGCTTGGATCTCTTCCTCTGTTGCCGGTGGTTCAAAATTATGCAACGTCCGGATATTACGGCACATTAGGCTCTCCGCGCAGCTAACGCTTGGGCACGCACTGCTTCCATTTGCGCAAGATGCCCCGCTTCATGCCCCAGCCCCAACACAAAGCAACCAACCGCATTTAGCTTGCCGCCCAAAAACTTCAAAAAGCCGTCTGACATGCCTTCACGCTGCACATCTAAGTGTGGGGTGTCAGGCCACGTCATCAGGTAAGCATTGCGAATACGACGACTTTCTTCAAGGCGTTGAATACACTTTGCATGCGTATCTAAGTCGCGCCACGGCGTTTCATAACGCGGACGCTCGGTCAGCGCCACGCCTCTGGCGAGTACAGAGCTAAACGCAGCGCCTTCTTCGGAAGACGCGGTCACGTGCGCAATCAAATGCGCAAGCGACCACCCGATGGTTTCTTCACCAGCCGCGGCGTAAGGATCATTCGCATCTGTGTCAACCGGATCAAAGGTGACATCAGCATCCGACAGGCCGTCTAGGAGTGCCAACATCCGGTCAATCTGGGCGTCACTGGCGGGTTGCAAATCCGCTTGGCTAACCGTTGCAGCCAATTCAGCGTAAGTTTGTTCAGAATTCAATAAGGCGTCAAAGTTGATCATGGGAAAATTAGAGCAAGGAATTTAATCAGGTAGTTGTATTTTATCGCTGACGCGTCAAGCGTCTAATTTGTTACCCACCCCCATGTCAAACACCAACGTCTCCATTCGCCCCGCCACCATTGCCGACTCGGCTCTCATTCTGCATTTCATCACCGAACTAGCGATTTATGAAAACGCAGAACATGAAGTCAAAGCCAACATCAGTGACATTGAAACGTCGCTGTTTGGCAACGGCTCTGTCACCAAAGCACTCATTTGTAACATTGATGACACACCCATTGGCTATGCGGTTTATTTCTTCAACTATTCAACGTGGCTAGGCAAAAATGGTCTCTATTTGGAGGACCTATATATCTCGCCAGAGTTTCGTGGGAACGGGGCTGGCAAGGCATTATTAACGCGCTTAGCGCAAATTGCCGTGCAGAATGACTGTGGACGCTTTGAATGGAGCGTGCTCGACTGGAACACGCCCGCGATTGCGTTTTATGAGGCGTTGGGAGCCAAGGCGAAGCCAGAATGGATCGGCTATCGCCTTACTGGAGATGCACTCTTGGCACTTGCGAACAGCCAAGCGTGAGTCCCCTCGCTAAGAGGCTGGCAACTCGTTGATTGACAAGTCTTGCAGCCACAAGTCAGACACCACGCGCGACCCTAATGGTCGCGTTTGGAATCGATTAACTAATGTGCGTTTGACAACCGCATTCAGTTGACGTGAATTGAGTGGATGGGTCAAAAACCCATTGACAGATGACTGCTGCGCGCGTTGCACAACTAAATCATCGCCAGCGTTGGTGATCATCAGAATCTGAAGCCGATAGAATCTCGGATTCTTGCGCACATGCTGAATGAACTCAAAGCCATCCATTAGCTGCATGTTGGTCTCTGTAATCACTAAATCGATATGATGTTCTTCGAGACAGTGCAGACCTTCTAGTCCGTTTTCCGCCATGTAGATGGTGTGCCCCTCTTGACGAATGATGTACCGCATCATCCACAAGTTCACACGCGACTCGTCTACCAATAAAATAGATGCCACAATATGCCTATTATTGATACTTGTATTTCTGAACATTGCCCCGCGAATTCCACAGCCACATAAACGCACCGTTTTCACCAAATGCTGTCTTACCAAGACGCGCAATTTACCCAGTTGCACGTACCGCATTACTTTGTGTTTATGGTGGAGTGGGGTCCTTTTCGCTCAGTTCTCACTACCGCCTACGCCGATGTCAGTTGAGGACATCAACCTACGTTGAAAACATGAGTGCTGGTACCGTAAATCTTTCGGGTGTGTTCAGAAAAATATTTACTAAAAGAGACAAGTGTTGAACAATGCCTCCAACCACATTTTCAGTGTAGCACCCAGCACTCGGAAAAAAACTGGCAACATTTCGCAGTTAGCAACCCGAGTTGAACGCCTTAAGCTTTCTTTCGAATTGCTAAAGCTAGTCATTTTTCACAGTTTCAACGGAATTCACTGCAACCTGACCTACTGTGCAATATTCATACCGCACTTAATAGTTAAGGCTATTTCAAAATCTGTTGCACCAAACTAGGTGGCATCGAACTGCATTGCAGATGCATTGTCATCATCCGAGGTAGAAAACTTAAGATTCCGGCGTTTCTAACGCCCAGATGGCGCATTCCGCAATTTTTTCTGTATGGCAACAACAGCTTGTTATCACTGTAAACATAAAGAGGGCAGCTTAGCATTCACATCACTAAGCTGCCCTCTCTAGCCATCAATTATGCAGAACGGTGTCTACTACCTCATGTCACAGCTACACGCTCACGCCGATACTTACGCAATATCCAGCCACATGCAACCACACTCATAATACTAACCGCATAGACCGTGAGCCAAAACGGCTTGATAAACCGCTCCCAAACAGCTAACTGTGGGGCAGTATCCAGTGCAGCGTTAGGTGCCAAATAAGTAGCTGCAAACTTCGGCGTCCCATCTGCTGCCAACACGCCAAGATGTTGCTGAGGTCCTTTCAGCCAAGGTAGTGGTGGCACAACTGTATTCGGCACATGCGCAAAATCGTAAAGTGTCCAAGCCATATAGCCCATGTTGTCACGGTCTCTTACGACCTGCAAAATCTCAGAGAAATACTGGGCTTGCTCAGCCTGTGTATGCCCATTTGGGAAGATCCAGCTATTCCAAGTTGGAACGCCAAACTCTTGTAGCAACAGGGGCTTCGCGCCAATTTCTTCTTCTAACGCAACCAACTCAGCTTCAAATTCATTGGCTGGCGCATAGTAATGAAACGACACCAAGTCGACTTTTTCAGCTAGTGTCGCAGCACTCTTTGGTGCAGCCCACCCAATAGTGACCGGATGCTTCGGATCAGTGCGCTGAGCCAAGTCCACCTTATGCCCCAACCAGAGATTGACAACAGTTTCGTCGTGCTCAAGATAGTCAAGATCCGGCTCATTTTTGATGTCCCACGCAAACAGCGCCGGATGCTCTTTGACAGCATCCATAATCGTCACCATGTGATGATCTGTCCGTGGCCAGCGGATCAGGGCATAGTCCGTTGAAAAGTCAAACAGCGTAATCATGACCTGCAGTTGATGTTTCTCCGCTAAATCTAAAAAACTCGTCAACTTCGCCAGATAGGTATCTTGCACCTGACTGCCACCAAACTGCTGATACGGAATAAAAATCCGCACTGTATTGAGCTGTAGCTTGCGCATGCGCTGCATGTCTAGCACGGTTTGCGCCACGTCATACTCTTCCCAGAATAAATCCCAAGGCGTATTGGCTGGATAGTAATTGATGCCCGCAATCGATTTTGCATCAAACTGCGTTTGGGCCGTTACGGGGATCACAAACGGACTAGCCGCATCCACCCGCAGCAAATGTCGAATTTGCCAGTTGCCTTCTTTGTCCACCATCATGATCACGTCATAGGTGTCATGTTGCTGTCCGCTGTACAGCAGACTACCATCCGGATTGCGTACAATCCGAGTGACGCGGGCATCGGTGTCGGTCATTGAGAGCAAGGTTTCATCGGCGGCGAAAAAATTCAATCGCAAGCGATGGTGGGTATTGACTTGCTGAATAATATGCCCCTGCTGCAAGCCACTTTCAATCGCCTCTGTCATCTGCTGTAGAGCTGGCCCGCTGAAGTATGTACTTAGCCCATAAGGCTCGCCTTTTTCATAGGACAAGGCAACTTGCATCCACGCGTTCAAGTAAGCTGCTTCAATTTGATCTTGTTTAGCTGGCGTTGGCCGATTGCCAGTATCTGGCAGAGCGCCAACCCAGCGCAGGTCTACTGGCCAGTCCACTTTCTTGTTCGGGATGATGTTGAGCAACACACCAGGATTTTCTTGAGAGCGAATGGCGACCAAAATCGCGCCGATTCCTTGTGAAAGCCCCCAGAAAACAGCCAGCACCAAGACTCCTGGCAGCACCCAATACAACTGCTGCGGCGAAATAGAGAATCGTTTAGTGCGTAACATCAAACACAAGCTCCTGCGTGACGCCACCTACGGCAACCTGCGCCTGATGCCGACCAATGCCAAGCGTGTCCCGTCGTACTTCAAAGTGGGCATAGCCTTCTGCCACCTGTGCTTGCATATCGGTAAAGATTTCCCCATCTTGCGTGATCAGCAATGTCGCCAGACTGCCATCCGGCACAAACTGTTGCATCTCGCCTAAGATCGGGCCAACAGAAAAGCCAAATGCATCATCGGTTGCATATTGAATTTCAATGGGATAGTTCTGCTGCACTTGCGGCGCAAAGGCGACCAACATCGGTTCGCTTTGCACGCTATACACTGTGGCCGTGACCGCCAATGTCTGTGGTGCACTGGGAGATTGCAAAATGACTTCGGCCCAACCATTGACTGTAAACGCACTCAGGCGACGCTCTTCACGGGTGGCGGTATCCACCACGTTAAACTGCACGGCCGTGCCATCTGGAATCACGTTGTCATATTGATCACGCAGTTCAGAGGTGCTTAGCGTCACCAACTGACGTCCATCTGCAACCAACAACTCTGGATGCACCTGCAACGTAAACGGCTGCGGCCAGTCTGGAATTTGCCAGAATTGCCCTTCTGGCCCATACCGATTTTCCACATTCATAGTGACTGTGGTGCGTCCGACTTTGGTCGCACTGTACACGCGTTGCCATGCGACTAAATTCTCAACCTGCATTGTGCTCTCGCGACTCACATCTGCGGGATGCCGCACGCGCACACTGACCTCAGTGCCCGGATTCACCGGGTTTAGAAATTGGTCGTACGGCAGGACCGCCGCAATTGCCCATTCCTGTCCATTGGCGACAATCGTATCTGGCCCAACCAATGGCACAATCGGCTCAATGGGCGCATCTGCAATGATGATAGTGTCCGCCTCGCCAGTGTAGTCATTGTCCACCAGTGTGAACGTCGTGTAGCCACTTCGAATGGTGTCACGACCAGGGATCAAGATCGTTGCGCTGCTGTTATGGAAGCTGACATCGTAAAACCGCACGCCAAAGGTGTGAGTCATCATCAGTGTGAATTCAGTGCCATCTGCAATCTCAGCTGGGCCAAGTTCAACCCGTAGCGGTTGACCGGCTACCGCTTGTGTTTGATCAACTGCCATCGGAATGGTGATTTTTTGCACCTCTTCAGCGACTGGTGGCGTGCCCATGCAGGCAGTCTGCGCAGCCAGAATCATGACAAGCCACAACCACCGCCTAAGAGGCAACAATTCGTAAATCGTCATTCGTAAATTCAAAATACGCATGCTAGTTATACTCATCAATCAGGGTGTAAATTGCGACACCCAACTCGCCAAATCCTGTTCCAGCAGGCAGGGTAATCCGCCGTAAATTGCGATTCTCTTGGCTCAAATTTTCGGGCAGATTTGGCTTGGCGCTGTTCGTATACATCGCCCCATCATCGAGGGTGAGGATTGTTTCAACTGCGGCACTTGTATCTAGCGGAACCTCAAACGCTAACGTCTGCTGTGGTCGCACTGCATGCGCCACGGTCTCATCGCCAACCCACATCAATTCGCCATTTGGCGCGTAGTAACTTAACAGCACACGCGGCACCAGTGCGCGATGAACGCCGACATTGACCAGTTCGCCCTGCAATACGTAGCCTTCCAACGTCTGAACGATTTCTAAATTTTGAACGCCCAGCCCGCGATATAAGTCATGTTCCGTAACGACAGCCTTGGCGTATACCTCATAGCGTGCGAGGACGCTTGCATCTAGATCCGGCAATGAGTAGGCGTGTGGATCAAACGCCAAGGTGTCCTGATTGCGATTACCAAGCAACTCTGCCGCTGCGACTCCTTCAAAATCGACGCGAAATGGAGTGACTTCTTTCGGCAGCACTTTGTGAATAATGGCATCCTGCGCATTGTAAGAAATGACCTTCTCATTGTTGCCATCGAAGATGATGCCCGTCACAGTTAGGTCCCCCGGATCTACATCGACATTGATGACTTCGCCAATCAGGCTGTAGCGCCCATCGACTTGCACGAGACGGGAAGCTAAAAATTCCAAATCTGGCCGGTCTGGCACGTTCGGATATTCACTTGCCGCAGTCTCCCGTTGATCAATGGCGGTCAGCAACTCCCAGCCAATATCGGCTTGGCGCATAAACAATTCTGGTGGCGTAAATAGTTCAACATCAGCTTGCTCAATCCCCCACTTGCCGTCACGCTTCCACATCCGATGCGTTTGCGTCGTGGTGTACGGCTCTAATGCTGTGAGCCAATCTGTGTGCGCCCGCAGTTCGACCATGTTTTCATCTTCGAAGACGCGCTCAATGCGAATGGTGTTGAGTTTGGCATACGAAGCCAAAAGACCACCATCGGCCGTCATTTGGGCGATGTAAGTCGCGAGATCAGAGCGCGTTTCGGGATCGAGATAGTCATACGAATCTTCAAAACCTGCCCGATCTAGTTCGTCGTAGTAGGCAATCAACTGCGACTCAGGCGTGGTGATCAGAGCTTGCACAATCCAATTGCCAGCGAGATACAGCCCAACGCCAAAAATCACAAATGTGACTGCTGACGTACTCCAAATAGCAAACAGCGCATCACGGCGGGCTAACGGTGCTGTCAACCTGCGATCCGGCATTTCTTCTGCGGGCCAAGCACCAATTTTGCGCGCTTTAACTAAGCCATTCGCAATCAATGCCAGACTGCCGATGACGAGCGAGGTCATTGGCACTGTGCCCCAGAGCACCCGCTGCCAAATTGGAATTTCTTTCCGTGGCAGCACATCCGGCAACGGCAGAATATCTGCGCGCTCCCAGATCATGATGCCGTTTTCAAGCCGTCCTAACCGATGCCAACCCGAAAAATACAGCAGCGGGTCGTAGAACTTGTCGTTTGAAAAGACATATTTCAAATGGTATTTCTCTGGCACGGTCAGGAATTGTTGTAACGAACCAATGCCGGCAATGCCGCGGAACTTGGCACCTTCTAAACGTTCAATTGGCGTAGTGGTCAGCTCCGGCAACCGCCGCGCCGAGTGATAGTTTCCATCCACAGACGTGGCCTTGGTTTGCGTCGATAGCCACGCCATCTGATCACCAAAGCCCAAGGTTAGGTACCGCCAGCGCCAGTGTTCGTCTTTTTCTAGGAAGTCCGCAATCGGCTGCATGTTGATAGGCGCAGGCTGGAGCTTACGGTAATTTGTAAGTGTGGCGACGAGACCTGTCGTGAGGATCAATCCCGTCACAATTGCGACTTGAATCCCAACCCACGTGGATACGCCATAGCGCGACTGCACATAGTGTTTGAGGTCACCTTTGCGAAAGCTGTAGGCAAACTGCCCCACAAACGGCAGGCTGATGACCGTCGCCCAGAGTGTGAACCGATCTAACGTGAGGATTTCGAACGCATCCCGCAGAATAAGCCGCGGGATTGGCGTGGTTCCACCCGTGCCAAGCAACACCATAAATGCAAATGACAAACCCAATGGCCAATTGCGTCGATTGAATACGCTGGTTTGGAGCAAATACGGCAAGATGAAAAGCGTCATGCCATACGGAATAATCCAGAAGAAAATGCCGGAGATGGGTTCTTCAATGAATGAATCACGTGAAGCATGCGGGATTGGGATCTGTGTGATGGGGTCAGCGCTACTCCACAGCCAGTATGGCAAGACAACCACAATTAGCAGACACACGAGCCCCGCTACAAATGGAATAGTCCGTCGAAAAGACGGCCAAGCATCTTGCACGAAAAGAAGTAACTTTTGCCAAATCGCTTGTCGTGTCCATTCAGCTGGTTTGTAAGCCGGCAAGGCCTGAAGGTTGTCCAACACGGCCACCAGCATCACTGGGCCAATGATGAACACCAATCCAAATAACGTCGTGACGTGATGGGTTGCGGTTACCGCTGCGATGAGTGCTAGCGCCCCCCAAAAGCTGTACCAGCGCCCATGCCGACACCAGCGATACACAAACGGCAGCGCATTGAGTAAAAATCCAAGCGAAATGATGGTGGGAAGCTGCCCGAAGACATGGACAGTTAGCGTGATACCTGAGGCTAAAACAGTGAAGAGCGCTGCATAACCAGCCGCTTTTTCAGAGACCCAGATACGGCTAAAACGGTAGATGCCAAGCACCAACAAGAAGATCCCCACCGAAAACACGATGATGAAGGCAACTTGCAGATTGGCGATTTTTGACAGCAGCGCCATGGCCTGATGGCTGGCCGGCGGATAGCTGGTCATGGTGAAGCCCGTGTACCAACGGTACTCCCAGTGATCGAACCAAGCCCGTGCATAGTGATCTGCAAAGAAAATATGCACGTACGCGTCGTAAGTATTTCGAAACGTAAAGGCAAGCAGGCTGGAATGTAACGCTGGCACCAAGGCCAAGGCGATCAACAAATGTAAGTTGAGTCGCGCTAAGATCTGACGCGTTTTCAAATGAAAATAAAAACTGCTTTGCGGAAAGCAAATAAACCAATAAAGTCAAGTGCGCAAATTGCGCAGCTTGCAATGATTCAAAGTGCAGGTTTTATGCCATTGAGAATCAAAAAGCGAGTTGCAGGGTGCAACTCACATTGATTCTTACATTTTATGTGGAATTCAAAATCACGATGTAACCTCAGTTCTGGATAAGCATTGTCTTTCTAGTTGCACGAATTTCTACTACTTGAGAGAGATAGAGGAGGCTGAGCTTGTCGTCCGCAGGTAAGGCTTAGCCGCTAGCCAGGCGTGATTACATCCGCAACCCGGCTTCGACAAGCTCAGCCTACCTAATACAATTCGAGTTTTATATTCAGAAGCGTTATCCAGAACTCAGGCTAGGTAA
>JAHDIM010000139.1 GCA_020630805.1 Anaerolineales bacterium | reverse complement strand
TTGCAGTAAAGGAAAAGGCGCAGTCTATGGAAGTAGGCTGCGCCTTTTTTGATTCGTTGTGGGGGGCTTGGGTTTAGCTGGTGGAAGCCAATATAAACTAGCCGTTTGCCTAGAACTGCGCCATCTGCTTGATGAGACGCTGATTGAGGAGGGGTAACGCGTTCATATATAGTTCAATTAGCAGCGAAACTGAATAAATCTGCACAAAATCGCACAAAAAGAAAATATTACCAAATAACGGGCGTTATTTACTTCATTTTTTGTGGTTGTGCCTGCTAGAGTACAGTACAAAACTTGTTTGTTATTTGAAATTTCTATCTACGGGAGGAACAATTATCGTCATGACGAATAATCCAACAATGACTGCCACATTTATTGAGACGGGCAGTATTCAAAATTTTATCTTTGGCAGCAATAAATTGCGCGAGATGATTGGGGCCAGTGAACTTGTATTTCAGGTGACATCGGACTGGTTACAAATTGTCTTAACAGACATTGTTGCAAGCCATAATTTTGTGCCAACTGGCAAATCCTTAGTGGGGGATTGGTACACAGATTATGCCATTGAGCATGTAGATGCTGCTAAGGCGCATTGCGAAGTTGTCTACGCTGGTGGCGGGAATGCATTTTTGCTATTTGCAGGGCAAGGGCATGCCAAAACTGCTCACGATGTTGTCTATGCGCTTAGTAAACGCGTGCTGTTAGATGCACCGGGATTACAGTTGTTTGCAACCCATGACCATGAATTTATTTGGAATGGGGATCGTTCCTTAGTCACTATTCGAAAAACATTTTCTAAAACAATTGCGCTTTCAAAAAGTCAATTGTTCGGCGCAAACACGTTGCAAGGACTTTCAGTCACGGCAGAATGTACGTCTACTGGTCTGGCAGCTAACCAATCCATTAAAGATGACGATAACAGCGCGTCTCGTTTGGTGAGTCGTCAAACAGCAATAAAACAAGATGAAACCCTATTAGGTAAATATGCGAAAGCGCGTTTACGCGGGCTACTTCCAGAAGTTGAAGAAGACGAAAATAGCGTTTTTAAATGGTCAGACGACCTTGACCGGTTAGCGCGTTTACGCAAAGCAAAGGAAGAGTCTTACATTGGTGTGGTTCACGCTGATGGGAATGGCATGGGGAAGCGCATTATTGCGCTGGGCAACGCGTATGCGAATGGCAAAGACACGCGTGCTTATATCAATGCCTTACGCGCAATGTCTGCTTCATTTGCTGACACGGCAACACGGGCGCTAAGGCGCACCTTGCTAGATGTTTATACATCACTACAGTCAAGCACTAAAGAGATACGTTTGGAGCGGGCTGCGCCAGCAGATAAAAATGAGCAGGATCCCCGCGACTTTTTGTTTCCCATTAGACCGCTCGTCTTTGGAGGCGATGATGTCACGCTCGTGACTGTTGGGCAATGGGGGCTAGAAGTGGCGAAACGCTATTTGGAAAACTTGGCAAAGGAAGAGCTGGCAGAAGTTCCTACAGGTGAAGATGCAACCCCATATGCTTCAGCTGGTGTAGCAATTGTTAAAACTCACTTCCCATTGAGCCGTGCCTATAGTGTTTCTGAGGCGCTTGCTAAGTCTGCCAAGACATTTGCGTTACAGCAAAATAAGAATAAATATGCCTTCACATTAGACTGGCATTTCACAACGTCTGGCTTGTCTGGCAATTTAGCAGATATTAGGGCCCGCGAATATACGTTTAATCTAACCCCTCAAGATATAAAACGGAAGGTAGATCAGTTAGATGATGAAGCGCAAGAAAAAGCAAGAGAATGCGAAAAATCTTTCGCGCGCCTCAACTTACGCCCTGTCACCGTGACTGATAAAGATAAACATCCTGTGCGTAATTGGCAGAATGTCATTACAGCGCAAACATTTCTGGAAAATAAATGGCTTAACAGCCGCAACAAACTTCTGCGCCTTCGCGATGCGCTCCGAGATGGACCAGTGGCTGTTGCGCAATATCGGCAATTGCTTGGGTTTGCCAATTCAGATCAACGCTGGCCACAACTTAACAATGCCCACTCAACAGATGGTTGGGCAACAGATTTTGAGTATGGCAAAACACCTAACATAAAGTATTTGCGTTGCTTGCTGTTTGATGCAGTTGAGCTAGCGAATTTTAGCGTTGACATTGACAGTAGCGCAGTGGAGGACGTGGCATGATCACCTATACCTTATGCCTTCATTTGATCAGTGACACCACCTTTGGGCGAGGTGATGGTATTGCTGGCAGTCTAGATCGTGAGGTCGAACATGACAAGCACGGACTTCCTTATTTGAGGGGGCGCACATTAAAAGGGCTGTTAGCTGAAGAAGTTGATAACACCGTGTTTAGCTTGTATCAGATTAGTCAGAATTCAAAGCAACAGTTTGATTACAGTGCCGTACGTGCCGCCCGACATGCATTGTTTGGCAGGCCAGGCAGTGGTCTTACCAATAGTGGCGCTTTACATATTAGCAATGCGCAACTCCCTGAAAACATTCGCAGCGTTGTTGCGCAGTCTAATCTAAATCGTGAACAAGTGCTGCGCTCCTTAACGCGCGTTCGCCGCCAAACGGCCATTGACCGGAGTGGCATTGCCAATTCAGGCTCACTGCGCAGCATGCGCGTTATCAACCGCGAAACCCCAATGGAAGCAACGGTGTCTATTCCCACAGAATTGTCTGACTGGCAATTCGCACTGTTAGCTGCGGGGGTGTTGGCCTTGCGGCGCGGTGGTACGGGGCGTAACCGTGGTCGCGGGAAGTTGCGTGCCGATTTGCTGGATACTAACGGTAAATCTGTTATTGCCACTGGCTATGCACGCCTTGGGAAATTGGTGGAGGAACAATCATGAAGCGCTTGAGACTTACGCTCACCACGCATGAGCCTTTGCTAATCACCCGTTTACAAGGTGATGCCAATACAGAAACTAGCATAGACTTTGTCGCTGGCAGTGTGCTGCGTGGCTGGTTTGCTGGGCAATACCTTAGAACGAACGGGGCTGCGTCTGCAAGCACCCCGCAGTTCACCCAGCTGTTTTTAGACGGCACGACACGCTTTTTGAATGGATACCCTGTACTCAACGAGCAACGTAGCACACCAACTGCCATGGCGTTAGTACGTGAAAAGGATGCGCCATGGAATGCAACTATTGTGGAAAATCAGTTGACATTAGACCAAGACGGTAACATCCGCAAGTCATTAGGGGGGTACAGCGTGTTGGGTCCAAATGCCACACTAACAGAGGCACAACAGCGTACAACCATTACGGTGCACACCACGCGCAATCGCATGTTGGGCCGCGCACGCAAAGATGACGGCGCTGTGTTTCGCTATGAAGCAATTGCAGCGGGACAAACCTTTCAGGCTGAAATTGTTAGTGAAAATGCCGACTTACTACAAGTTGTAAGTGCTTTGGCCGCCCCAACCATGTTGCTAGGCGGAGCGCATTCTGCAGGCTATGGTTTAGTTTCAGCAGCGGTAAGTGCTGTTGAGCCCATCCCAGGTACAGTAACGGCCACCGCAAAAAAACTGGTTATTCAGCTAGAAAGTGACCTGATTGCGCGCAATGCCCACGGACTGCCCGGCAACATTAAAGACGCGCTTGCAACGGCACTCAGCACAACGCCAGATGCTTTTGACTTAACCCAAGCCATTGCGCGAACGGAACTAGTGGGTGGTTTCAATAACACATGGGAGCTGCCAGTCGGGCAAGACTGGGCAATAAAGCGCGGCAGTGTTTTTGAGATTGAGACAGCATTCGATGCGGCTGAAATTGCAGCGAAGTGTCGCAATGGCGTGGGAGAACGGACGGCGGAAGGTTACGGGGTAGTGGCGGTCAATCCGGCGTGGATGACGCACGCTGCGCTGACCTTAACGGATGCAGATGCGGCATCAAACGAAACGGCTGAAATACAGCTGCCTACCTTGTCTGCTGTCGAGCAAAACTTTATCAATCGCATGCAGCGCAACTTAGTGGCCGAATGGCTAGACCGCGCAGTCGTCATAGCGGCGCAAACACTCACAAAGAACGCCCGCAACCGCTTGAGTAACAGTCAGTGGGCACGCTTACGCTTGCAAATACGCCAGCAACAGCAAACAACAGACGCAAAGACGTTAGAACGCTATTTGGAAGGAACCAAACAACGTAAGTCGGCCGATGACCAATTCCGCAAGAGCCGCATTTCCGGCAAAGATCCTAGGGTGTGGATGACGACCTTGTTGCAGGAGCCGCAGACCGTGTGGCAGGCAATGGAAGCAGATACAACACAGCTGCCGACTTTAGCAGGACAGCCAATTGGCGTAGCGCAAGATGGGTTTGCGAAAAAATATGCGCTGCGGCTAATGGATGAAGTTTGCCGACTGATGGCAAAACAAGGAGGTGCGGCATGACCCTTACACGCGAAGAACAGCTGGATTCAAATGTCGGGCTTCGCACCCGTCAAGTAACGCGCCGCATTGTAGTGCAGGCAATTCTACGTCTAGAGACGCCTACTATTTTAAGTAATGGCGATATTGATCCCAGCGTAGATATTCCCATTCAGATGGATAGCGTTGAACCACAGCGCGCATTGCTGAGTGGATCATCACTGGCTGGCGCAATGCGTAATTTTTTGAATGATTATGAACTGGGCTACCGGACGCTAATTGATAAAGAGAATCTGGAAGGTACGCTCGCCCGTGCGCTATTTGGTGGCACGAAAGGCGACGATGATGGTGCCCAAAGCCCGCTGATTGTGGAGGATGCTTTGAGCATTGGCCCCGTACGCTTTGAACTACGCGACGGTGTTGCAATTGACCCTCAAACGAATGTCGCTGTGGATCAAGCAAAGTATGACATGCAAGCCTTAGCTGCCGACACAGAATTCAAAATTGGTGTGGAGCTTGTCATCAATAAAGAGAATAAAATGCAGCTAGAAGCGCTGCGCTTGGTGTTATGTGCACTTGAGGTTGGACAGATTCGTTTGGGCAGCAAAAAACATCGTGGCTTTGGTCAAGTTACTGTCAGCAACTGGCAAGTTTGGAGCTATGACCTCACAACAACGGATGGCTTGTTGAGCTGGCTCGCGCATGACAGTGAACATGAAGGGCTTACTAACAGTGCTGCACAGTCTCCAGCAGTTGTATTTGAAGACTGGGGCAACGCGCTGAAATGTTCTGTCCCAGACGCTAGAAATGCATTGACGATTGTGGCTAACTTTGACGTTCGCGACAGCCTGCTGATTCGCTCTGGCTTTGAACAGATGTACGGCCCCGATGCTGCGCACTTAGTCTCTAAACGCAACGGCAAGCCAACCCCGGTAATACCCGGTACCAGTTTGGCAGGTATTCTACGGTCGCAAGCTTTACGGATTGCCAATACAGTGACCAAATCTGACCAAAATACGACCATTAATCAATTGTTTGGCTACATGGCGAAGCCTGAAGAAAGCGTACCTAGCTATGCTAGCCGCGTTATTGTCAACGAAGTATCAATTAACGGTGCAACAGACTTAGTCCAAAGCCGTGTCAAAATTGACCGCTTTACTGGTGGGGCATTTGACTCGGCGCTGTTTACTGAACAACCTGTATTTGGTGGACAGTTTGAAGCCACCATCCAAGTACTGAGTCCAGAACCGGCAGAAATAGGGCTGATGTTGCTGGCCTTAAAAGACTTATGGACTGGCATGCGAGCCGTAGGCGGCGGCAACAATGTTGGCCGTGGACGTTTACAAGGTCTCGCGGCAACTATTAACTGGATTGATGCAGACGGCCAGCCACAGAAAGCGCAGCTTGACGCTGCTGGGAACGTAACCGGCAACCTTGCCATGTTGAACAGCTTTGTGGCCGCAGTTGCGCAGATTGGACCCCCAAAGGAGGCAACCGCATGACAACAATGGAAACCTGTTCAGTGGCGATAGAGCAACCGCTACAAGACATGCCGAGTGGGTCGCTTTCAAATTGGTTAGCAACCCTTGAAGGCGACTACAATACGCTGCTGGTACACCAATATAGTGGGGTGATTTGGGGTACGAAAGTTTTTGATAAGTGGGAAGTCTCGTCCGGTCTCATTGATAACTCTCCCACGTTAGACCTAGACCGCGTGCTGCACTTGCGTGTCTTTGGCCAAACGTCCGAAATATATGTTTGGCGCACCGCCGTTGGGCTACAGGGTCGCAAGGTGTCTGACTCCGAAGTTGGTACGACAGACTGCTTTGATGAACAGCAAGTCCTCTGGGGAACTGAGTTTGTCAGGCAGACTGACGGATTTACCGTCGTGCGTGAAGGAGACCGTGGCATGCAGCATGCTGTGCCGCTAGTACTTTCCAAATCTGTGTTTGAGACAGACTCTGACAAGAAAACACATCCGCTGCGCCTGCGTGTGCGGCACTATGTCCAGCAAGACGATCAAACTGGCTTAGCCCAAATCTTTGCTAGCCGCTTAGTGAATGTACAGGAGGAAAAGAAAAATGGCTCCTAAGCATAAAAGCCCAACTGACCGCCGCCGAACAGCGCGGGCACCGTATAACTTTGTGTCTATGCCAGACAAGGTCTTGGCCTTTGACGCCGACATGTTAACAGTTAATCAATCTCAATATCATGGCGACCGCCTGACCGGTTGGATTGACCTCACAATGACGACCAAGTCGCCGATGTTTGTGCGGGGACCGCTGACGCCAAAACAGCATGCAAAAGCGGAAAAGCAAGACAAAGGCGGCACTGATAAAACGCCGCACTTGGATAAAGAACGCAATCGGCCAGAGTTTTTTCACCATGGCAATCCTGAGAATCCAGTCATCCCTGGTAGCAGCATTCGCGGCATGATCCGCACCATCTGTGAAGTGTTAGCACACGGCCAATTTGGACCAGTGTCTAAAAATGCTGTGGTGTTCCGCGCTGTGGGCGACACGTCTTCGCAAGGGCTTGCCTACCGCGACATGCTGATGGCGGAGCCGAAGAAAAATCAATTTGAGCCGCGCTACAAAGCTGGGTTTGTCCGCAAAGACGGCGACCAGTGGTTTATTGAACCTGCGGCAGAAGTCAATGGTGCCACTTTTGCCCGTATTCCGCATGCCCATATGCGCAAGCTCGTTGGGGCATATGCACGTGACAGAATTGACCGCATTCGTTGGGCAGACAAAGGCTTGCAGCGCTGGAACACCTGTAAAAACGCCTATGAAGTTTACGTAGACACTACGCCATATGCCTACCAAGACGTGCGCGGGGGCTTTTTGAAGATTAAATATTCAAAGGTCAAGCAAGTGGCGCGAAAGGCCTCAATGACAACGCCGGTACAGGCAGTGCTGAACATCAGCGGTAACATGAATAAGAAAGCGTCTGAGACGGTTGTGTTTGTGCCAACTAAAACAGCGCGTGACTCCTGGATTGAAATTCCAGATGGCGATGGTGATGACCCGCGTGATTTGGTTACAGCCTATAAAGACCAAATTTCCAAGGAGCAGAGCAAGTTACTTGGAAACAATGGCGCGTTGAAGAACGGTCAACCAGTATTTTATGTGCTAGATCGGCATGATAAGTTAGTCTTTTTTGGCCATACGCCCAACTTTCGCGTGCCGTATCAGTTTAGCCCAGCCGATATGCTGCCGAGTGTGCATCACAACGAAAATGCGTTGGATTTGGCCAGCGCAATGTTTGGCAAAGTCAAAGCCAAGCAGGGCGGTATTGCCTCGCGCGTTTCTTTTAGCGATGCGCATACAGATGCAGTGGCTCCTTGGCTGCCCGCAGGCAACAACGGTGTGGTTATTCCCAAGATTATGAGTGGCCCCAAACCCACAACCTTCCAGCATTACCTGACCCAAAGCCGCCCCGATGTAGAGCGTGGCAAAGGCCTCACGACCTATGCGGATGGTCGCAATAAAACCACATTGCGTGGTTACAAAATGTACTGGCACAAAGGCAATGTGCAAGCCAAACATTTTTCGGAAGACGAACGCAAAATTGATCGTAAGACAGACACGCAACATACCCAAATGCGACCGGTCAAAGCGGATACGCAGTTTGAAAGCCGCATTTACTACGAAAACCTGCTGCCGGTTGAATTAGGCTTGCTGCTGTGGGCATTGCAATTACCTACATCTGGAGACTTTGTCCATAAGCTTGGCATGGGTAAAGCACATGGTCTAGGCGCGGTCAAATTAGATGCAACGTTACACATTTACAACCTGAAAAAACGCTATGCCAGCTTTGGCTCTGACAACGGTTTAGAGCAAGGCTTGGCTAGTACAAACCAAGCCGAGAAATATCGGCAGCACTGTATTGCGAAGTTTGAAGCGTTTGTCTTAGGCGAATTGGACAATGCGCCGCAGCGACTAGCGCAATTGCCCCGCATTCGGGAACTGTTGACCATGCTCAAATGGGCAGGTGATGCTGTCACAACTGAACGGCTAGACGCAACGCGCTATATGGAAATTGAACACCCAGACCCCCGCAGCAAACGTGGTAAACGCAATGAATATCGCGACCGCCCAGTGTTGCCAGGGCCTTTAGACGTGAAATTCTAAAGGAAAGCGAATTGTTGTGGTTCCATGGCTAGCCACGGAACCACAACAATAGGAGCAAGCATATGTCAAACATCATCAACATAATTTTAGAATCTATTTTCAGTGAACTTGTCGTCACTATCTTTGGGGTGCTCATTGCGCAGAACATGATTGACTGGTGGCGGCGCAGGCGTTTTGGCGGGTGGAACATTGTCATTCGGCGCGGCACAGAAGTGCTTGGCGAACGACCGTTGACCGCCGACAAAGCCCGCATGGTCTTAGATGATGACCATGACCTTTCCGTTTTCATCAAAGGGGTCGTGAGCTCCTATGAATGGCTCAATACAGACATTTTGGGCACAAACAAAGAAGGCGGCATTTTCCGTCAAGACGATGACGCGCGGGAGTTTATTGTGGATTTAGAGCATAACCCGCCGCGAAAGGATAAAAACGCTTCCCAACCAGCCAACTAACCCCACTCATGCTCCGTCTAAACATTTACTTCTCCGGCACTGAAGCCGCGCTTAAAGCCGACCGTGTCACCATGCTTGGGTTACACGGCTTGTTGTTCAACGTACTCAAGCAAACCAACCCAGCGTTGGCAACGCAGTTGCATGAGCACCGCAGCCCGAAGCCGTTTAGCTTTACGCCGCTGTATCAGCACAACTTGCTGGCTGGCATGCGCGTGGCCGTGTTTGACAGTGATCTTGCCCAAGGCGTGGCCGATGCTTGGCTGCACCAGCAGCACAATGCCCAAGCCCCATTACGCTTAGGGCCGCAGCAGTTTCTGGTGACCGGCGTAGAAATTGAGCAAACCTTAGACTGGCCAACATTGCTCCAGTCTGCGCCGAAGCGCAAGCTGACGTTACATTTTCAGTCGCCAACGGCGTTCAAGCAGGGCTTTAAGAAGTGGCTGTTGTTTCCGTTGCCAGCCAATGTTTTTGGCTGGCCGTTGAAAGTCTGGAACAGTTATTGTCCGCCCGCCGCCACTATCCCTGAAGATTGGTTAGCGTGGTGTGAAGACAATGTGTTTGTCATTCGCCATGATATTGAAACGATTCAGGTCAATTTGACTAAAAACGAATGGTTTGTGGGCTTTGTGGGGGGCTGTAATTTGAAAGTCTTAGACAAAGACGCCCCAGACTATTACTTGCAAAGTCTACATGCGCTGGCACGCTTAGCGGCGTTTACCGGTGTTGGTCATAAGACCACGGCGGGCATGGGGGCGTTGAGTTTGGAATAGACATAAGCAGAGATAGAGGATTTTATAGTCCTAGCCAACAGCCAAATCTGACGCAAATTGCGTCTGACCCTCGCAAATTGCGAAAAACGGCGTATATCTGTGAATACACGCGAACCGACTGAAAAACGGCCTCAAAAACGTCTATTATTGATACACAGAAACAGCCCGTGGAACAAAAAATGGGTACTATTTCTTTCACCCTCGCAATTAAAGTTTGCGAATCTGGAAAACAACGTAAACATGCGAAAAAAAGTAAAAAACGACGATTATTGAGTGCTGAAAATTAGCTGTCGAAGAGAGTGTGAAAGCTTACGAGGGATTTAGACTATATAAGCATTACAGTCGCTGCAACCGGCAGTAATATGGTCGAAGAGAGTGTGAAAGCTTACGAGGGATTTAGACGCATCGACTGCCTGAGGCTTCAGCACAACAATTAGCTTGGCGGCTT
>JAHDIM010000138.1 GCA_020630805.1 Anaerolineales bacterium | reverse complement strand
TGTGATCACGCAATAAAAAACGCCTGTGATGTCAAAATCACAGGCGTTTTTGTATGAATCTGCTGTTGAATAACGTCCGAGTCGCCCCTGCGGGGACGCCTCTACCTTTTGTTCAAATTCATTGGGTCGTTTATTCGATCTTTAAAATCTTGAACTTGATCTTGCCACCGGGCGTTTCTGCGACGACCTTTTGGCCTTTTTTCGCGCCAACTAAGGCTTTGCCAATGGCGCTTTCGTTGGAGATTAGGCCGGCTGAGGGGTTGGCTTCAGTAACCCCTACAATTTTGTAGACCTCTGAGTCATCTTCACCGCTTTCAAGAATGGTGACGGTATTACCGATGGAAACCACGTCAGGGTCTACATCTTCAATAATGACCGCTGAAATAATCATTTCTTCCAGCTCTTGAATGCGGCCTTCCAAAAAGCCTTGTTCTTCTTTACAGGCAATATAGTCAGCATTTTCTTTGAGGTCTCCCATTTGAATTGCTTCACGCAACCGCACGGCGAGGTCAGGGCGTTTGACGTTGACTAACTCTTCAAGCTCTGCTTTTACATTCTCTAGCCCTTCCGGCGTTAGATAGACATCTTTTCGTGTCAAAATACAATTACTCCTCTGTACAGAACATTTCTCTAAACATCAGGTTCTGTACGCTAAATTTAAATTAAGCGCGGGTGTTTGGATCAAACATCTTGGCGTGCTCTTGCAATGCATAACGATCTGTCATGCCTGCAAGATAGTCACACACGGTGCGTTCCAGCCCGCGGACGGCAATCTGGGTCTGTGCACTAGGGGGGAGTTGCTTCGGTTCGTGAATAAACGCAGCAAATAGCTCAGACAAAAACTTTTCAGCTTTTTTCTGCATCCTAACGACACGCCAGTGCCGATACATATTCTGGTATAAAAATCGTTTCAACTCTCGGTGCGCTGTCCCTATTTCCTCCGAGAGGCCGATTACATTATAAGACAGTTCTTGAATTTCACGGGCTGACGCTGCTCCACTGGCTGCAATTCGGGCTGCCGTTGTGTCAACAACGTCGCTAACTACAATTCCAACGAGCTTGCGAATGATCCGATGGCGCGCCAGTTCATCGATCGGTTGCCCGACAAGATTTAGCTCTTCGATAACGCGATCCCAGAGTTCTACACCGTGTAACTGTTCAGGATGCAATACCCCAGAGCGGATTCCATCATCAAGATCCGAGGTGGTGTAGGCCAGTTCATCTGACAGATCAGCAATTTGTGCTTCGATGGTTGCGCGCAATTCAGGATTGAACTTCGCCGTGTCTTTCTTCGGCGCTGCGGTCTCGTGTTTGACAATGCCTTCGAGCACTTCCCACGACAAGTTCAGCCCGTCGAACGATGGATAGCGCTTTTCAAGCTTTGTCACAATTCGCAGACTTTGCTTGTTATGCTCAAAGCCGCCTGCGTCTGCCATGAGGCTATCTAAAATATGTTCACCCGAATGCCCAAAGGGAGGGTGGCCAAGATCATGCGACAGGCAGATGGCTTCAACTAGGTCTTGATTGACGCCCAAAGCGCGGGCAATACTGCGGCCAAACTGTGCAACTTCTAGCGTATGAGTTAGTCGTGTGCGGTAATAGTCCCCTTCAGAATTGACAAAAACCTGCGTTTTATATTCCAAACGTCTGAATGCCGTTGTGTGCAAAATGCGTTCGCGGTCGCGTTGAAAACGGGTCCGATAGGCGGGTTCGCGTTCCGAATGTGTCCGGCCAAGCGATTCGCTGCTTTTGAATCCAAAGGGGGCTAACGTTTGCGCCTCGTGGCGTTCTAGGTCTATCCGTGAGAAATACATGGCAATAAAAACACAAACCGAGTTTCACAGTTCTCCGAAAACGGCTGGAAACTCGGCTCTTTTCAGTCTAGCACTCTAGAAATTGGGTTGTCAATTCTAGGCTTAGGCTTCTTCCAGTTCAGAAAGTCTGCGGTGTTTTTGCCATTCGGGAATGCTGGGGTCTTTGTCGACCATGATGCGTCGCAATTCCATTATTTGATCGCGTAGCAAGGCTGCCTTTTCGTATTCCATTACTTTGGCGGCCGTCTTCATTTGGCTTTCTAGTTCGCGGATCATGCGGGCGATTTCTTGCTTTGGCAGTTCAGCCGGCGCTAGCGTCTCTTGCGGCGTACGTTCTGTTTTGTACTCGGCTTGCTCTTCTGCCACTGAAACACGATCGGTGATGTCGCGTACGGATTTCACAATCGAGGCAGGGACAATACCATTTTCTTTGTTGTACGCAATTTGAATATCTCGACGACGATTGGTTTCGTCAATCGCAGCCCGCATGGAGTCTGTGATTTTATTGGCATACATAATTACTTGGCCTTGCACATGCCGCGCGGCGCGCCCAATCGTTTGGATCAGGGCGGTGGTAGACCGCAGAAAGCCTTCTTTGTCAGCGTCTAAGATGGCAACTAGTGACACTTCAGGAAGATCTAACCCTTCCCGTAGCAAATTGATCCCAATCAATACGTCATAGACGCCCATGCGCAAATCACGCAGAATCTCAACTCGCTCAATTGCTTGGATTTCAGAGTGCAGGTAGGTGACCTTCATCCCTAACTCCAACAAATAGTTCGCCAAGTCTTCAGACATCCGCTTGGTGAGTGTGGTTACCAGAACGCGCTGACCGTCGTTGATGCGTTTGTTGATTTCAGCAACGAGGTCATCAATTTGGCCTGTAACAGGACGGACATCGATATGAGGATCAGTTAGACCCGTCGGGCGAATGATTTGCTGCGCTTCGTTTTCTTGATGCTCTTTTTCATATGGCCCTGGTGTCGCGGAGACATAGACCATTTGGTTTGTGCTGTTTTCGAATTCATCAAAGTTCAGCGGTCGATTGTCTAAGGCCGATGGAAGCCGGAACCCGTAGTCGACCAATGTCGTTTTGCGCGCCTGATCGCCAGCATACATGCCACGGATTTGTGGCAACGACATATGGCTTTCATCAATGAACATGAGGAAGTCAGGTGGGAAGAAGTCAAGCAAACTCCAAGGATGTGTTCCAGGCGCCCGCTGATCCATATGCCGGGAGTAGTTTTCAATGCCTGAGCAGTAGCCAACTTCACGTAGCATTTCTAAGTCATAATGAGTGCGTTGTTCAATGCGTTGCGCTTCAAGCAGCATATTGCGTTCTTTGAAGAAGATAATGCGTTCTTCAAGCTCTTGCTCAATATCGGTAATAGCGGCTTGTAATTTGTCGTCTTCAGTCACAAAGTGCCGTGCTGGAAAAATATCAATGGAGTCATGAAACCCTAGAACTTCACCAGTGACTGCATGGACTTCCATCAGCCGATCAATTTCGTCACCGAAGAAATCCACGCGGAAGATCACTTTTTCGTGTCCTGGCATCACTTCAAGGGTGTCACCGCGGACGGCGAACTGACCATGATCAAGGTGTGTATCATTGCGGGTGTAATGGATCTGCACCATGTCGCGCAACAAGTTATTGCGACGATATTCATCACCAACTTTGAGTGTGATAACCGCGTCACCATAGGCAATTGGTGAGCCAAGACCATAAATACAAGACACAGAGGCCACAATAATAGTGTCCCGTCGGCTAAATAGGGCGCTGGTTGCGGCTAACCGGAGCCGCTCGATTTCTTCATTGATGTCAGTTTCCTTCTCAATAAACAAGTCGCGCCGTGGAACATATGATTCAGGTTGATAGTAATCGTAATAGCTGACAAAATATTCAACGGCGTTATTCGGAAAGAACTCGCGAAATTCTGAGTACAACTGCGCAGCTAGCGTCTTGTTATGTGCAAAAATAAGTGCTGGGCGGTCCGTACGCTGAATAATATTGGCCATCGTAAACGTTTTGCCGGTGCCAGTTGCACCGAGCAGCGTTTGATGCCGTAAATTACGATTAATCCCATCGACAAGGTCGTCAATGGCTTGGGGCTGATCGCCCATCGGCTTGAATGGAGCTTGCAAATCAAAAATAGACATGGTTCTCTCAATTTTAGAACATTTTATCGATAGTGGCAGTGGGAAGTTGCGCAGTAATCAAAATGGATGATCTTATTCCGCTGCTTGTGATTGTTGGCCCAACCGCAGTTGGCAAAACGGCGCTTAGCCTTGAGATTGCAGATGCGCTCAATGGCGAAATTGTGTCTGCCGATTCGCGCTTGCTTTACATTGGTATGGACATTGGAACTGCCAAGCCCAACAACGCTGAACTAGCACAAGTGCCGCATCATCTGATTGATGTCACCACGCCAGACAAACCTTGGTCGCTTGCGCAATATAAAGATGTTGCGATGCAAACCATTGCTGATATTTATCAGCGGGGTAAATTGCCGATGTTAGTTGGTGGCACGGGACAGTATGTCCGCGCGTTGCTAGAAGGGTGGACCATTCCGCCGCAACCAAGTGACCCGGCGCTGCGCGAGACTCTTGAAATGCGTCTTGCTGCCGATGATGGATTGGCCGACTTAGTCTCAGACTTGACGTCTCGTGATCCTGATAGCGCTAGCATCGTTGATCTTCAGAATCCGCGCCGCGTGATTCGTGCATTAGAAGTGTGTATTAGCTCTGGCCAAAAGTTCAGTGAATTGCGGCGAAAAGAACCGCCTCCCTATAAGGTAATGCAGTTAGGCCTCATGCGACCACGCCCAGAGTTACATGAACGGATTGAACTGCGCGTTGACATGATGCTAGACGCTGGATTGCTAGATGAAATCCAAGCGTTACTTGATGCTGGATATCGTTGGTCATTGCCGGCAATGTCTGGGCTGGGCTACCGTCAATTTAGACCTTATTTTGATGGAGAACAATCACTTGACGAAGCGATTGAGATTGCAAAACGCGACACGAGGCGCTTTGTTAGACGGCAGGCCAACTGGTTTTCGCCAACTAATTCAGACATCGAATGGCGCCATCCAGATGAAATCGATGTTGCGCAATTACTTGCATCAATTCGTCAGCGCTTAGACTTGAAGTCAAAAACCAATTCTTAAAGCGTTTAAGCTGGGTTATTTTCTTTGTAATGCTGCTGAATTGACGGAAAAAATTACCAAACAACTGTCTGTTCTCACTATGCTGTAACCTCATACAGTTGTAGAATAAAGAAATGCGACTTTGGAAGCTTTTGCTGGTCGCGCTCTTTCTGTTAGCCCTACCGTTACCTGTTGCTGCTACACCGGCAACAATGCGGCAGGATGACGAACTTGACCCAGAAGTTGCGCGGATTCTTGAACAACTCTCCCCTGAAGAACGGGTAGGTCAGTTGTTTGTCGTGTCTTTTGAAGGCACGAATACAGACGAAAACAGCGCAATTTACCGCCTCATTACCCGCTACAACATCGGTGGCGTGACCCTCAGGTCAGATAACAACAATATTAGTGACCTTGTGCCAGCACCAGACTCTGTGGCACGCACGACGCGCGCTTTACAAGAGCTTAATTTCAGCACGCTTGTTGCTGAAACAGATGAGGTCATTACGGTTCCGTTGCCGGACGAAAGCCGGTTCCCGCCTTTGCTCATTGCCATGTCCATTTTGGATGAAGACAATGTAATGCAAATTCAGACTGGTGTGACTGACGTGCCAACGCCACTTTCGATTGGGGCAACTTGGAATCCCGAATACGCCGAAATTGTTGGTGAAATCGTGGGGGCTGAGTTGCAACAAATGGGTGTCAATATGGTGATTGGCCCTTCACTCGACGTGTTGGCTGCACCACGTCCCGGTAACTCTGGTGACCTTGGCGTTTCGACGTTTGGCGGCAGTGCTTACTGGGTAAGCGAAATGGCAAATGCCTATACGGCTGGTATCCACGCCGGTAGTGACAATCGGGTTGCTGTAATCGCTAATCGCTTCCCTGGTCTAGGCGATGGGGATCGTGACGAAGCGCAAGCACTAACAACGGTCAACAAAACAATTGAAGCGCTAGAAGCTGTGGATTTATATCCATTCCGTGAAGCAACTGCACCAGACGCTGGACCTGCCACGGTGGACGGTATGCAAACATCCAACGGGCGTTATGTTGCGCTTCAAGGTGTCACATCAAGTGATACTAAGCCGTTTGGTTTGGACTCACAGGCGCTTGGAGACTTGCTTTCAACAAACGATTTTGCGGAATGGCGCGCAGACTCAAACGTCATCATGAGTTCGTCGCTTGGGGCAAACAGTGTGCGTCAGTTCTATGACCCAACTGGAGCAGCGTTCCCCGCATTTGTGATCGCGCGCGATGCCTTGTTGGCAGGCAATGATCTGCTCTTGTTAGATAACTTTGGCCTTGAACCGAGTGTAGATCAGACGGATACGGTCATTGCGACCATTGAAGCGTTTATTCAAAAGTACGAAGAAGACCCTGCGTTTGCGGCGCGGGTTGATGAAGCTGTAGCAAAAGTTATCGCGTTCAAGCTGCGTTTGTTTGAAAACGACTTCAGTCTGGACAATGTTACAAGCGTTGAAGTCCAAGACGAAGAACTCGTTCCCGTTGATATTGAAGTGCGTAATCAAGAAATGTTTACGATTGCGCAAGACGCGGCAACGCTTATCCATCCGGATTCATCAGAACTTACGGACCGCCTTCCACGACCACCGGCGACAGACGAACGGATTGTCTTCCTGACTGACACCTTAACTAGTCAACAGTGTGATGATTGTGGCTCCAAGTTTGAACTTTCAGCGAATGCAATTGAACAGGCAGTTTTACGTCTATATGGCATCAATGGGACTGGCCAAATCAATAGCAATAATTTGCTGAGCTACTCATTCCAAGACCTAAGCAACTTTTTAGAGAGCATTGTTCCTGAAGGAGAAACGGAGTTACCGCCAATTGGCGATGCGATTGAAAATGCAGACTGGATTGTTGTGGGTCTCCGTGGGGCGAATGATCCAGAGACTGGGAACACAATCATCCAGGATTTCCTAGCCGAGCGCCCAGACCTTGTTGCGAACAAGAACGTTGTTGTATTTGCCTTTGACGTCCCATACCTGTTTGATGCGTCTGAAATTACGCAGGTGACGGCCTATTATGGTTTGTACAGCACTATTCCGCCGTTTGTTGAGGTGGCTGCGCGCCTGTTGTTCCAAGAACTTTCACCAACGGGCGCCTCGCCGGTTTCAATTCAAGCCGTTTCATATGACCTACAGACGCAGTTGTTACCGCAAGATGGACAGACGTTTACCATCCAGCGTGAATTGTCAGAGGCTGAACCGGAACCGACTGTTGAAGCAGATGCTGAAGAGGCCGCTGCAGATGCAACGGCTATTGCACCTGAGATCGAAACAGGGAATATTCTTCAACTCGTCACAAGCGAACTGCTAGATTACAACAATAATATTGTGCCAGACGGGACTGACGTCGAATTCATTGTGACGTACTTGTCCGATGGCGAAATTACCGAAATTTTTGCGACAAACCCGACACAAGACGGTATAGCACGCGCATCATTACCTGTGAGCCGCACTGGGGTAATTGAGATTCAAGCCCGTAGTGGCGCAGTGTTCTCACAGCAACTGCAGTTTAGCGTTTCTGACGAAGGCGGTATTACTGTTGTTCCAACGGGTCAAACCGTTACTCCGGTTGTTCCAACACAGACGCCGACTTTTACTCCTGAGCCAACGAATACACCAACACCGACCTCAACAAACACTCCACTACCTGAACCTACGGCATTACCAGCGTCAGAAGAAATTGTCAACCCTAATGGGGGGCTGCAACTCCTTGATTTAGCCGACTTGTTCTCTGCGTTATTCGCACTCGTTACTATAGGAGGCGTGGGCTATTGGTTGTCGAATAGTAGAAGACAGGCGATTTCAGGCGGGGTTAAACTTGTGCTGATGGTCGCTATCGGCGTGTTCTTGAGTTACAACTACTACGCTGTGTCTGGACCAGGGGTGTCTGCGCTTGGCAGCATTGCTGGAATTGCACCAACGCTATTTGCTTGGGGTGGCGGCCTCATCGGCCTTGGACTAGGTTGGCTGCTTTTCGTTTGGCGAAACGACGAATAACAATTATCCGCCAGATGGCAGAAATGTCACCAGCAGGGTCATGAACATTAACAACCCAGCGACAATAATCAGAATTCTCTGAAGTGGATCTGAAAAGGCGCGTAGCAACCACTCGCCGGGGCTTTCTGCAATAAAAATCGGTTTGCCTTCGGGGTCGGGAAAGACCCCATTGAAAAGTGCTTCTCGAACGATGTTGACATCTTCAGGGCGCTCATCCGGATGCAAATTCAACAGCCAGTGAATACTACGCTCTACGCGTTCTGACACCTTTGCATTGATTTCTCTCACCTTGGGCAGACGTTCCATATTGATGAAGCGCAATTTTGCTTCTAGTGGCGGCTGATTGGTCAGCAGGTGGTACAACGTAGCACCGAAAGAATACAGATCAGAACGACCGTCTGTATGTCCAGTGTCACCACCATATTGCTCAAGCGGTGTGTAGAAAACAGACCCTCGCCCTTGGACAACGGTCACAGTCCGTTCATCAGGGGCCATCAGTTTTACAAGTCCAAAGTCTACAAGCTTAATAATGCCATTTGGGGTCAGTTTTAGATTGCTTGGCTTGATATCGCGGTGCAGAATGGGTGGATCTTGACTATGAAGGTAACTTAGGGCGTCTAAGATTTGCTCAGCCCATTCGAGGACTTCGGGCTGCTTGATGTACTCTTCATCTTCAATGGCTGCGTCAATGACACCTTTCAAGTCCTTACCTGGGACGTAGTCCATAACCAAAATGTCTGAGTCTTCAGTAGCAAAGTAGTCAGATACTTTGGGTAAGTTCTTGTGGTCTAGGCGCGCCAAAACAGAAGCTTCTCGGAAAAACTGCTCACGCGTTTGTTCGATGCTCTCTTCTGTTGCATCAGGGTCACCTTTAATAACCTTGATTGCACATTTGCGGCCTTCTAGCCGTTGATCTTCAGCGAGGTAGATTGACCCCATACCACCTTGACCAATAGGATTGATGATCAGGTAGCGTTCGTTCAATACATCGCCGGGTTTAAATATCATTTACCGATAACGTAAATTTTTGAAAATGATTGGCGCATTGGAAAACTTTTCCGGATGCAAAAACAATCGTAACATGAAATATATGATCTGCAATTATCTTCTAGTAAGAAAAAGAGATCAAGTTGGTTATAGGGTTTGACGAATATTTTTCTCAACCCTCGCTATAGGAGATAAACAATGTCTTTTCAAGATGATATTCCTGTCTTGATTGCGCAAAGCGGTACATTACGCGGACAGCGCTGGAATTTATTAGGCCCAGAATTACGCATTGGGCGCGACGGTCAATGTGACATTGTGGTCAGTGACAAAACGGTCTCACGGCGTCATGCGCGTCTGTTTCGAGAAGGAGACCATTGGTTCTTAGAGAATTCCTCTAAAAATGGAACACACGTCAATGATGTGCTCATCAAAGATGTCACCATGCTGCAAGATAACGACACCATCACCATTGCAACTGCCATTAAGCTAGTCTTTGTCGGCTCTGATGCGACGGTTCCACTAGTGCTGGACCCAAGCCCGAACTTAGGGAAACTGAAAATTGATGCCGACGCACGGCGTGTGTGGATTGGGAAAACAGAAATTGACCCGCCACTTTCACTGCCGCAATATCGCTTAGTTTCCTTGTTGCATGAAAAGAGTGGGCATGTCTGTACACGGGAAGAGGTTGTAAATGCTGTCTGGCCGGATGCAATGGGCGTCGGCGTTTCTGAACAGTCTATCGATGCCCTCGTACGTCGTGTCCGCGATCGGTTGTCAGAGTATGATGAAAACCATCAATTCATTGTCACCGTGCGTGGTCATGGCTTCCGCTTAGACAATCCATTGGTCTAAACCTAATCACAAAGCGGGCGCCTTCTCATACCCATTGGTATGCAAAGGCGCCCGCTTTGTATTTAAGACTCTGGTTGTGCAATGACATGGCAAGCCATGCCAGATAGGCATCAAGCTAAGGACTATGGCATTGAAAAAATTCGTTTCTGCTAGCTAAAACGAAAGAACAAGTGTCATACATTCGACGCTGCTCAGTACAAGTCCCAGACGCGAACGACTTGCTCAAAAATAACCCAAAAGGCTCGGCGGCTGGGATCTCATCAATACCAAGTCAACAAAACAGCCAATGTAATAATGAGATCCCGCACACGCCATCTAAATTCTGACTTTATTGTGCCTCGTTCGTGCGCGGGA
>JAHDIM010000137.1 GCA_020630805.1 Anaerolineales bacterium | reverse complement strand
CAGGTGTCAGGTGTCAGGTGTCAGGTGTCAGGTGTCAGGTGTCAGGTGTCAGGCAACATTATCTACGGTCTCTTCAGCCGCGAGCCAAAACCAAGCTGATACCTGATCGCTGACCGCTGACACCTTCTTCCACCCCCAAGTAAGCTCTCCTACCGTCATGGCGTCTATGTGCAGTCTAGAATATTTGAAAGTTTAGAGGTACACAGACATGGCCAAGAATCGCAAAACGCGGAAACAAAAACAACAAATGCAAGCACGCAATGCAGAGGTCAGCCCCCAAGAACGGGTTGAAAAGCAGCGCGTTAGTCATTCAAAAGCAGCGCGACGGCAGGCAAAGCAAGAAGCCGCCAAGCGCAAGCAAATTCGGAATTGGGCCATTATTGGCCTGATTGGGATCGCTGCATTAGCCGCAGTGATTTTCCGACCGCAGCCGGTGGTCATTGAAGAAGCAATTGCCCAGCGTCCCTTCAAAGGCGCCGCCGATGCGCCAGTCGTCTTGACCGAATATGCTGACTTCCACTGTCATGGCTGTGAAGGCTGGCATGAGTCCGGCATTATTGACGACATCATTGCTCAGTTTGGCGAAGAAAATGTGCGCTATGAATTTAGCCACTTCCCGCAGTTTGCGCCACCGCTTGCCGCTGCTGCCGAATGTGCCAACGACCAAGGGGCGTTTTGGCCGTTCCACGACCTTTTGTTTGATAACTTCCCGGCCCAAATGGCAGATCTCAATGGATATGCAGAACAGTCAGGGATGGATGTGGCGGTCTTTGAAGAGTGTGTTGACAGTGGCAAATATGATGGCACCGTCCGCGAAATGCTCAACTATGCCCGCGTTAGTGGCTTCCGCGGCACGCCAAGCTTCCAAGTTAACGGCGAAAATGTGCAAACGGACCCAAGTTCGATTATTGCAGCCATTGAACGCGAGTTAGCAAGTTCAAACTAGCAAATTCTCGAAGCTAAGAAACGAATTTCTATTACTTGGGAGCAATAGAGGAGGCTGAGCTTGTCGAAGACGGGCGTGATTACACTCGCAACTCGGCTAGCGGACAAGCCTTACCTCCGGACGACAGGCTCAGCCTACCTAATATTCAAAAGCGTTATCCAGAACTCAGGCTTTTCTAGATAGTCTTTGCCTAACGCCCAGCAATCTCCAACGCCTGCTCAAAAATAGAATCAAGCATAGCTTCAGAGAGCCGACCGGTTTGCGTGTTCTGCCGCGAGGCGTGATACGTACCAAGTAGAGGAATCGCGCCGTCTAATTCAACTAAAGCGCCATGCCCAAACTTTGGGCGTGGCCGTGGCACCTCAATCCCCAGCGTGCCATACGTGCGCAGCATCTGATCAAACGAGAGTTTCCCCAGTGCCACAATCACTTTGAGATTTGGCAACAGCGCCAACTCACGTGGCAAAAACTCCCCACACAAGGCAGTCTCTTCGCTGGTCGGTTTGTTCTTCGGCGGTGCACAGCGCACAATGGCAGAGTACCAGACATCGGTCAGGGCTAGACCGTCGTCACGGTAGCGCGCAGTAGGCTGATTGGCGAGCCCCATCCGCCAGAGCGAGCGGGCAAGAAAGTCTGACGTGCCCATGCCATCTGTGCCATCACCGGTAAAGGGACGGCCAGTACGATTGCTGCCGTGAGCAGCGGGCGCTAGACCCATTACTAGAATGCGCGCGTTAGGGTCGCCAAAGCTGGGGACGGGCAAGCCCCAATAGGCATCACCAATAAATTGTTTTTTCTTTTTCTGGGCAATGTCTAGGCAATACTCGCGCAGCCGCGGGCATTTCTCACAGGCGATGACGTCTGCCTTGAAGTCTTCAATTGCTTGTAAATTAGCCGTCGACATCATTGAACGTCCAAATCCGGTTGATGCCAAAATTCCACACCGCAATAATGCCAGTCGACACAATTTTCGCGAGGATAGTGCTTTGCGCACCGTCTGGCACAAAGGGCATAAAGAGCGGTTCAAGCGCAACAACCAGCATCGTATCGATTGCTAACCCTGTCAGGTTGACCGATGCATATTGCGCAAACTGCTTCCAGATATTGTGTTTGGTTTCTGGAAACGTCCAACGCCGATTCCAGTAGAAGTTATTGACAATCCCCGCCGAGTACGAAATCACGTTCGCAAACAGGGTTCGCATGCCGAAGCTTTGTTTTAAGAACGCCAGCAGCGCGATATCAATCACAGTCCCGCTAAGACCTACCACCATAAAACGGAAGATCCGGCGCAATTCGGCATTTTGAATTAGATTATTTTTCATACAACAGCAGCGATGAGGCCCATCACCAACTCTAACAGTATGCCTGAAAACATAAGATTTATGTTGACAATTATCCTGCGGGTGGTGACCTTCTGCCTAATTTAGCTGACATAGCTTAGCGCTTATTAGCAACCAATGATGCTCTTCTACGCGTGTTGGCAGCTTGCCCCTCAAGACTCTATACGGATAAGGCCGCGATTCGTGTCACCTATTCCTTCCAAGCGCTACAATTCAATAAACCCACCCACATTAAGGACACTATTATGAAACGAGCCGTCATCGCTATTCTGATTATTGCAGCGCTTGCAACCGGATTAGCGCTCGCTGGCAGCGCAAACGGACAGCAACTCGCAAATGGACTTCCGGTCTTTGCACTTTGCATCATCGTTGCGTTTGCAATTCAGATTGTTGTGTTTATTCCGTCCTATCTGGCGCGCACGGAGAAATTCTTTGACCTGACCGGCAGCGCCACCTTTCTGACCGTGCTCCTTGTTGCGTATCTCACCTCTAACGGTCATACGCTTCGGGACTGGCTCTTAACTGCCATGGTCGGAATTTGGGCCATGCGCCTTGGGTCTTTCTTATTTGAACGCGTCATGCGTGACGGACATGACAAGCGCTTTACTGAGATCAAGCAGTCGTTTCCACGGTTTCTAGTCGCGTGGTTATTACAAGGCGCTTGGGTTAGTTTCTCAATTGCGGCTGCCTTAGCAGCGCTTACTGCCACAAACAAGCCAGCATTAGGCGCTATTGGAATCATTGGCGTGCTCGTGTGGCTCACAGGGTTTGTCTTTGAAGTCGTTGCAGATGCGCAAAAATCACGGTTCCGCGCCAAGACTGAAAACAAAGGCCGCTTCATCACCACTGGGCTTTGGTCTATGTCCCGGCATCCAAACTACCTTGGTGAAATTGTGCTGTGGATTGGTGTTGCGATTGCGGCATTACCGGCCATGAGCGGTCTGCAATATGTCACGCTGATCTCACCTGTGTTTATTGCCTTCCTACTAATTCGCATCAGCGGGATTCCAATGTTAGAACACGCCGCCGATGAACGGTGGGGCGGACAAGCAGACTACGAAGCCTATAAAGCCAACACTGGCGTCTTGGTGCCTGGCATTGGAAAAGGATAATCTGTCACCACGCGCACTGATCGTATTTGGGGTGTCTGGCTGTGGCAAATCCACAGTGGGACAGGCGCTTGCGGCACGGCTTAACATTGCCTTCGCCGATGCTGACGATTTTCACCCACCAGAAAACATTGCCAAAATGCAGTCTGGCACGCCGCTGACCGATGTGGATCGGGCACCATGGTTGGCAGCGCTGCACACTTATCTCAAGGAAATGCTAGCCAATCAGCAGCATGTTGTGCTGGCCTGTTCTGCACTCAAACAAGCATATCGGGAGCGCCTACAGGGCGATCTCTCAAGCGTCACCTTTATCTATCTGCACGGTACTTTTGACGTGATCCTGAAGCGACTACAAGCGCGGCAAGGCCACTTTATGCCAGCAGACCTGCTCCAAAGCCAGCTCGATACGCTAGAACCTCCGACCGACACAACCACAATTCAGGTCTCCGTTGACCAATCTGTGGATAACCTTGTGGATAACATCCTCTTTTTGTTGAAAACTCCTGTGGATTAGCTGTGTAAAGGGTGTGGATTGTGGTGCGCCTACCCAAAACACGAAGGATCAACATATGCCTTAGCACTAGAACAAATGTTATAATTCGAATATGGCAAAGTCAAAAACAGCTTACGAATGCACCAACTGCGGACGCCGTTCCCCAAAGACCATGGGCAAATGCCCGAAGTGTAATGAATGGAACACTTATGAAGAAATCGTCATCGCAGCGCCGACCCCTGCTGCCAAGAAGCGCGGTGGATTCGGGCTAGCGCCGTCTAAGCCAAAGACTCTTAATGAAATTGAGGGCGATCCAGAAGAACGCATGGCACTGCCAATGTCAGAGTTTGCGCGTGTGTTGGGAGGTGGCATTGTGCCGGGCTCCGTGGTCCTCATTGGCGGAGACCCTGGGATTGGGAAAAGCACGCTCATGCTGCAACTCGCCGTGACTCTCGCAGAAAGCGGCGGCCCTGTTCTGTATGCCTCCGGGGAAGAATCGGCGCGGCAAATCAAAATGCGCGCCATGCGGCTAAAAACAGAAAACCAAAAGTTCTCTGAAGGACTTTACCTCGTCACCGAAACCGATGTCGAAACCATCATCGCGCATATGCAAACCACCAAAGCGCGTACGGCCATTGTGGACTCAATCCAGACAACGTATAGCCCGCAAGTCTCCTCAGCAAATGGCTCTGTCAGCCAAGTGCGCGAGTGTGCTGCTCGCCTCACCGCGCATGCCAAGTCAACTGGCATGGCACTCTTTCTCATTGGTCACGTCACAAAGGAAGGCAACATTGCCGGGCCGCGCGTGTTGGAACACATGGTGGATACGGTTTTATATCTCGAAGGGGATCGACATCATGCCTACCGCTTGTTGCGCGGCGTGAAGAATCGTTTTGGGGCGACCTCTGAAGTCGGTGTCTTTGAAATGCGCGAAGCGGGGATGGTGGAAGTGTCGAACCCATCTGAGGCATTCTTAGCCGAACGGATGGTCAACGCCCCAGGGTCTTCAATTGCAGTCACAATGGAAGGAACGCGGCCCTTGTTAGTTGAAATTCAAGCGTTGGCAACGCGAACCTCATTTGGGAATCCACGACGGACGGCAAATGGGGTGGACTACAACCGCTTGCTGCTGGTAACAGCAGTGCTAACGCGCCGCATTGGTTTGAAACTGTCCGAAGAAGACGTCTTTGTAAATGTCATTGGTGGGTTGACCGTCCAAGAACCGGCGGCAGACCTCGCCGTTGCTGCCGCCATCGCCTCCTCAATGCGAGATGTGCCAATTCCAGCAGATCTGGTCATGATTGGTGAAATTGGGCTGTCTGGTGAACTTCGTGCTGTTAGTCAACTCAATGCACGCTTGAAAGAAGCGGCTAAGCTTGGGTTCCGGCGCGCCGTTGTACCACGGTTACTCCGACAGTCTGAGAAATTTCCAGAAGACATTGAAGTCATTCAAGTGCGTTCCGTAAGAGAAGCACTGAATCAGGCGATGAACGGTAAAAAGTAGCCATTGTTACAACTTACATACTCTAAATATTGAGCCGGACGAAGAGCAGTATATTTGCGTCAATTCTTTAGGGTACCGCTAAATACAGGGGCGTTTTCTCGAAAAACTAGATTTCCAAATCTGGATAAGCTATCATCTACTTACTAATTTGGATATTTGCCACGCCATAGTAACCGTCTTTGTATCTGTGCAGTCGCGCTAATTGCTGCGTCCATTCGCACTATCCGCACGATCAGATACATATTGTTTCAGAGCCAAAATTACATAGAAGTCAGTTCAAATTACCCCGCAAACTAATGATGTCTAAACATTGGTTGTTTGCGGTTGTCTTGACATCTTAATTCTATTGGTTATCGCTTCAACTTGTGTTCACTGTGTCTAGCAAGACTAATTAATGAGCTATGTAAAAGCCAGAAAAATTTCAAAAATAAACTTGAAGATAGATCTGGTTTTTCCTGAAGGTTTCGCAAACAAACGTCGTATTTATTTCTGAGTTTTTGTTGCGAAACACTTAGTTTGGGGACGAAATGACATTGAGAACAAGTTTACAGCTGCTATGTGCGCTGTTAGTAGGCATCATTGCGATATCTGTATTACCAATGATGGGGGGTATGGTTTCTGGGTACGCTTGGGCAATTGCGCTTCTTCTCGCGATTGTCGCCTTCTTTATCTCTGCTCCATTTACAAAATCATTTTCAGCATCACTCAACACAAAGTCGGTTAATCAACTCCAACTGTCTGGGCTTGGGTTACTAGGAGGTCTGCTTAGCGCCTTCTTGTTACAGCCCATTCTTGGTGCCTTGCCGGGTGATGTTCAATCTTATTTCATCTTTCCACTAGCCATCATCTTAGGTCTCATTGGTGCCTCTCTATTTTTCGACCGAGACTTGCCAGGCATCGCAGCGCCCACACAACCAATTGCGAATATTCCCGTCACGGCTACAGCCGAACCAAGTTACTTCGCATTGCTTGACACAAGTGTCATCATCGATGGACGGATTTCAGACATCAGCAAAACGGGCTTTATTCAAGGCAAAATGCTGGTACCACGCTTTGTGTTGCACGAACTCCAACATGTCGCCGATTCGGCTGACACACTCCGACGGGGGCGTGGTAGGCGCGGACTGGAAATTTTGAAGCAACTCCAACAAAACCAAGAAACACCGATTGAGATCACAGAACAGGATGTCAGCAGCAGCGGCGAAGTCGATGCAAAACTGGTTGCACTGGGGAAACACATGGGCATCCCTGTCATGACCAACGATTACAATCTCAATCGGGTAGCAGCCATTCAAGGCGTAGAGGTACTCAATGTCAATGAGTTGGCAAACGCCATCAAGTCGGTATATCTACCAGGCGAGTCGCTGAATGTCCGCGTTATTCAAGAAGGGAAAGAACACAATCAAGGCATTGCCTACCTAGATGATGGCACCATGATTGTGGTGGAAAACGGCGAACGATATATCAACCGCAAAATAGAAGTTGTGGTGACAAAAATTCTCCAAACCGCAGCAGGCCGCATGATTTTTGCAAAACCGATCTAGCAATAAAAAAGCCGCTCAATTTGGAGCGGCTTTTTTATTTTCTTTTTCTACGTTGCTGGTTTCTAAGCAGCGTCTTCTTCAGTCTCTAGCTTTACAGCAGTAATAAACAGTTTGATTGCCGTTCGTTCGGAACCGTCAATCATGACTTCTGTAAATACAGGTTGGCACATCAGGTCAAGCGCATCTTGCTCTAAGTAGCCTCTGGCAATTACAGTCGCCTTTATCGCTTGGTTCACTGCCCCTGCGCCAATCGCTTGTACACTCGCCGCACCATGGTCCCGTAACATCCCAGCAATAGCACCTGCGACCGACGTAGAACGCGATGTCGCAGACACCTTGATTACATCCATTTGGTCTTCTCCCACAGACGTTCCAGGATTCCAAATTTAATAATGAAGTCAAATGCAATCAAAGCAATTAGTGATGCTAATGAAATCACTGAAACAATATACAAATTCCCAAAAAAAAGCTGAATTTGATTTTATTTTTTGTTGTTGAATGGAAGAGGGGTGTTGGAATGCAGCATAGACTCCAAGCAAACAACAGCATTATATAGTAACTGTCTGATAGTACAGGAAAGAGATTATCCTGCCAACTGAACTTGTTTACCTAAATGAACCCCTACCCAGAAAAAAACAAAACCTTAAGTACTAAATTTTCAAGTCAGTTATGCGGTTTTCACAGTCAAACCCAGCATAAAATGACCTTAAAGCTTAACTGCCATATTTACAGATTCACTTACACAGTCTGAATTCTTTAAGATTTCACAAAACACAGTTTTTTGATTTTTTTACGCAGGCAAATATGGGACATTTCAAAGACATACCCATATATACAGGACTCTTAAATTAGCAAAAACGTTCGCAGACAGGCGTCTGAACTCTTTAAGGTTTTAAGTTCTTAAAATCTTTTTGAACTTTCAAGATTCCAACCAGACTCACCTTGCAGAGGCTATTTCTGTTTGCTACAATTTTGTCACGCTAGGTACCACCCAAAAGCTAGTCATCAGACTTTGAAGCAAAAATATTTACCACTAATGTGATCTTCAAAGTTAGAAATTTAGACCATCCACTAAGTCAAATTTCTTCACGATGATTTCGGCCTAACAGTGGTTTTGTCGGTAAAAACAAACTTTTACCAACCTGTGACAAAACTCAATCACTCCGGTCGAAATAGGTATACCTTTCTTCTTCTTTACATCCTAAATACACCGTTTTCCTTACACCAAATGTTGTCATTTTTGGTTACGTGTTTTGGTCTGTATTTTTGTGTCTCCATGTCATGAGGCAAAAGTAGAAGAGTAGCGACATTGTAATTATTGTAGGAGAGCGACAAATGCGTTTGTCGTGAGTAGGTTTTAGGAATGACCCCTGAGCAAATTTGGCAAGCAGTCCTTGGAGAGTTAGAACTCCAAATGACACGCGCGACGTTTGATACGTGGCTGCGCGATACGCGAGTCGTCACCAGAGAAGGGGATACATTTGTCATTGGCGTACCAACGGCTTACGTCAAAGACTGGCTGGAAAACCGCCTCTCCTCTACCGTTGTACGCACTATGGCTGGCATTTGTGGCCGGCGCGTTGATGTTGAATTTGTGATCCACTCTCACTACATCAACGATAGTGTCATCAACCCTACAGAATTTGAACAAGAAGAGCACGCCCCTGTGCCTGCGTTCAAAGCACCAGAACCAAGCAAGCCATTCCCAACCTTTGAATTGAAAGCGGAAGTAGTGCAGGGTGAAGCCCATCGCATCAATCCGCAATATCGATTTGAAAACTTTGTCGTTGGAACCAGCAATCGCTTAGCCCATGCAGCATCAATGGCGGTGGCGGACAATCCGGCAACAGCCTATAACCCGCTGTTTATTCACGGCGGCGTGGGTCTGGGCAAGACGCACCTGCTACATGCCATTGGCAACCGCTGTGCAGACAATGGCCTCTCCGTGTTGTATGTGTCTTCAGAAGAATTCACCAACGACCTGATCAACGCCATTCGCTCGCATACGACCGAAGATTTCCGCGAAAAGTATCGCCAGATTGACGTGCTGCTGATTGATGACATCCAGTTTATTGCTGGGAAGGAATCGACGCAGGAAGAAATGTTCCATACCTTCAATACGTTGTATGGTGACAGCAAGCAACTGGTCTTCTCGTCTGATCGTTCGCCAAAAGCGTTGGTGACGTTAGAAGAACGCCTGCGTTCCCGCTTTGAATGGGGGCTAACTGCCGACATCCAAGCGCCGGATGTTGAAACGCGGATCGCGATTTTGCAGCAAAAAGCAGAAGTGCACCGCCGCGTCATTCCAGCTGATGTCATTGAACTGCTGGCCCAACGTGTAAAAAGCAACATTCGTGAACTGGAAGGCGCGTTCAATCGGGTAATTGCCCATGCGGATATTCTCAACCATCCGCTGGACACCAACACCGCGCAACATGCCATTAGCGACCTGATGCCAAATCGGAAAGCGCCAACGATTGAGAGTGTGTTGAAGCAGGTGGCACGTTACTTTGCCATCACCGTGGATGACCTTCAGAGCCGCAGTCGGAAACGTGCGATTGCAGTGCCACGACAGATTGCAATGTACTTACTACGGACCGAGACAGAACTGTCTCTCCCACAAATCGGCAAAGGCATTGGCGGCCGCGATCACACCACAGTGATGCACGGGATCGACAAAATTGAGGCCAATATAGATCTCAATTCAGATCTCAAGCGCGATGTCCTTTCTATCCGTGACGCGCTCTACCAATAAGGATTCTCATAAACTGAGAGAGACGCGGAAAAACACCCGAATCTAGAAAAAATCTACCCCCATATATGGGGGCTTTTGTTTTAAAGGTTAAGTCTCAATAACGAGTCACAAACCAATTTCATAGCCAAAACCTGTGGATAACTATGATCTACCTGTGGATAGATGTGGATAAATGTGGAAAACTTCAAAAGTTATCAACAATCACAGAAAGTTATCCCAGAATCAAAATCCCAGATATGGGGGGTAACGGAGTCCTATCCACCAATTAGCTGATGGCGGGAAAATCTGTGGAAAAGTCATTATGAAATATGGCTACTTTTCCACACGGTTACACACAAGAAAACGTGTTCTATTCCATATTTTTTCACGTCAGAAATGGGATCAACAGCCAGAGTCACCTACATATAGGGGCAATATTTTAAAACCGACTCATTTACCCACTTTTCCACAGCCCCTACTAAGACGACTACAACTAATCATTATTCACAATAAAGAATAACTTTTAATTTAAATACTCCACAGCCTTCTTTTTAACGCAATCAGCAATCAGCAATCAGCAATCAGCAATCAGCAAT
>JAHDIM010000136.1:6914-10274 GCA_020630805.1 Anaerolineales bacterium | reverse complement strand
AAAACAGGAAACAAAAAATGACCGACACAAATCCATTTTCAAAACTTGGGCGTCCAATGAACGCGCCCAGCAAAGACCTAGACACCTTCCCAGCGCCAGCACACGTCACTAGCGTTGAATTTCACACCGACGAGCTCACCAGCTTCTGTCCGGTAACAGAACAGCCCGACTTCAATACGCTGCACATTGAATACAATCCAGACAAGCTGTGTGTTGAAAGTAAAAGCCTGAAGCTCTATCTGTGGACCTTCCGCGAAGAGCGTATTTTTGGCGAAGGCCTAGCCAACCAAATTGCAGAAGATTTATTTGAAGCCTTGCAACCGCACTCCATTCGCATTGTATTGGAGCAAGGCATTCGTGGTGGGCTGCAAATGAATGCAGTCGCGGAGATTGCGCGGAAGTAGCAAACACTTAGGCTCTTAAATCACAAAGCGGGGTTCTTTGCATACCGATTGATCGTAAGCAGAACCCCGCTTTGTTGTTAAGTCTAGGAACTAAGCCAAGCACCTTTTACAAAAACACGCTTGGTGCAACACCAAAGCGGGCTGCCAACGCATGAATTTGGCGCAGATTGAGCTGACGTTTACCATTGATCACCTCAGAAACAACGCCCTGTGATCCGATTTCTGCTAGGTCTGACTGCTTGAGATTGTGTTCTTGCATCAAATGCATCAACACTTCTATTCCAGTCGCTTCTGGAATTTCAAAATTATCTGCCTCGTAGGCTTCTATGAGTACGCCTAAGGTATCGAGCAAGTTGTATAGAGGGTGGGCCTCATCTGTGCCAATTTGATCAAGTAAGTCGTTCAGTTGATTGACTGCACGGTCATAGTCAGCTTCGGTATTGATCGTCAGAATTGGGCTAATCGCTTGCCAATGTGTTGTAAGTTCTTGCGTATCGATCATGATGTTTTCCAAGTTCCACGGTCATACTCTGCATGCGTTAGCACGTGTCTAATGTAGATCTTGTGTCGATTGAAGTGCACTGATGCGATCAGGCGATAGTTATTTCCACCTACATTGAAAACAATATAGTTTCCTACCTTGTCAGCTGATGGAAATGTTTTGCGAAGGTCACTGAAAGAATCGAAATCTGTTTGTTGTACGACTTTGTACCAACGCAGTAACGGAGCTTCTGATTTTGGATGCTTTTGCCAAAACGTGACGAGCGCCTTCCTAGAGATAATGTGCACAACCTAATACTATCTCATTTTGAGATAAATTACTACATAATCACAAAGCGGAGTTCTTTGCATACCGATTGATCGTAAGCAGAATCTCGCTTTGTTTTAAGGCATCGTCACTGAAAACAAAAAGCGCTGACAGTAACGCCAGCGCTTGTAATTTCTATTCTAAGTGTCCTACTCTACCTACAGTCGCAATCTATTCCTCTTCTCCCTTCTTACTGAACAGGGTTGCAATACCAACAACAATCGAAATATATAGTTCACGGAACATTATGTTTTACCTACCTCATCATCCAATAGGATGTTGTATTGTGGTGCGAATTACCAGTTGCACCATTACCTTAACTTTACACTCTTAGAATATCATCTGGCTTGCTTTGGAATCTTGAGAAACCCAAAGGTTTTCATTAAGTTTATTTAGATTTGAACCCTTAAACCTTGAGATCTAGACGAGGTGTTTATTTTTGGCGTTGGTGATTATTTTGGAGGCTGGTTGGCTGGTTGGCTGGTTGGCTGGTTGGCTGGTTGGCTGGTTGGCTGGTTGGCTGCGAGCATAATTTAGTGCTTGACGTTGCCAAGTACCTAACACCACTCACTTACCAACCAGCCAACTAAACTCAGCTATTCGTGCTTCACAATCCGGTCATCAATTGTGTCACGCTGGATGTAGATCCAGCGGCGGCAACCATATGAATGGAACCACGCTTCACGCTGAATGCCTTCGGTGTTGTTATAGAAAAATGCCCGATCCAAATTGCGTTCATCCGCATCGGTAATGCTTTCGGGGATGTCATACACTTCGCCATAGGCAAATTCTTGCAAGGGTCGGTCGCCACAAAATGGGCAGGTTATTTGCATGCTCATAGTTTTTTCTCTGTTGCGGAGTTACGAGGTTGCGAAGTTACATCACTAGATCTCTTCACTAATCACTCGCCACTCATCGCTGCTAATGTGTCCCTGTACTCCCTAAATCTCCCATCGCGCGGTCTTTCGCAAAGCGGTCTAGCGCAAACGGCTGGATCAATTCAGCCTGTTCGCCCGTCGCAATCGTCTTTGCTAAGCTTTCACCGCTCGCTGGGATTGCTTTGAAGCCCCAAGTCCCCCAGCCCGTGCTGATGTGAAAGCCATCTACAGGGGTCAACCCAAGAATTGGCGATGCGTCTGGACTCATGTCGCACAAGCCGGTCCATTGCCGCAGCACCCGCAGTTTGCGCATGAATGGCAGCATGGTCATCGCATGGTGCGCACAATGCTGGATGAAGTCGTAACCTGCGCGATAGTTATAGGCCGGCTGACGATCCACATGGGCACCCATCAACATTTCGCCGCGCGCGGTTTGCGAGACGTAGAAATGTAACGTCAGAGACGCAATAATCGGATCAAAATTGCGTTCGTAGTGATTGGTCACAAAGGCCTGCAACGGATGCGTCCGAATTGGCATGCGTAGTCCGGCCATACTGGTCACTTTTGTAACGTGACCGCCAACGGCACACAAGACCTGATCGGCATACATGTCCCCCTTGTTGGTACGCACGCCTTTAACCTTGCTGCCATCTTCACTCATGATGAGATCCAGCACTTCGGTGCGTTGATGAATATGCGTCCCAAGACGATTGGCACCTTCAGCTAGTGCCCAATTGACCCGATCATGTCGCGCCGTTGCACCTTCGTGATGCAGGAAGCCAGCGATGACAGGATACTTGCCACCGCCGGTCATATCGAGTTCTGGCACCATCTTGGCAACTTCTGCCGCGCTCAGAATATCCGTCTGGTGGCCCCACTCTGAGTTGACGTGCGCACGTTTGATCGAGCTCGTGAGGTTGGCTTCACTGTGGATGAGGCGCAGCATCCCTTTTGGCTTGAACATCAACCAGCGGTCGGTTTCTTTTTCGAGTTCGTAGTAGAGATCGACGCTGCGGCCATAGAATTTCATGGCTTCGGGAATGCCATAATCCGCACGAATAATGGTGGTATTCCGTCCAGAGTTCCCGCCGCCAATGTATTTGCGTTCGATGACAGCCACATTGGTGATGTTATGCCGCGTGGCCAAGAAGTAGGCCGTTGAAAGCCCATGCCCCCCACCACCAATGATGATGACATCATAGGTTTTCTTGGGGTCGTGCCACTTCAGCTTGACTTTGCGTTCTTGAAATTCATTCATGCGGTGGCTCCT
>JAHDIM010000136.1:0-6814 GCA_020630805.1 Anaerolineales bacterium | reverse complement strand
ACGTTTGGCGCTGGCGGCAGGATGATGAGTTCGTCTAGCGCAGTACGCAGCATCAGTTTGCCGGCTGGCGCTTTGAGTTTATCGGCGGCGTCTGCAGTCGTTGCGATGCGCGTACAGACGAGCCGGGTGAAATAAATGTTAGGCGCGTGCACGGGCAGACTCCTTGTCGTAAAACGGCAGCGAGACGCGTTGAGCCGTATAGCCACCGATGTCCGCTTCCATTGGCAATTCGCCATTTTGGTAGTCCAACATCACCAGCATCACGGCTTTGCGCAGCAAAGGTGACCAGGCACTACTCGTGACATAGCCGCCGTATTCGCCGTTGACATAGACCGTTTGGCCTTCGATTGGCGCTTCTTCGGCTTCAATCGTCATGCCGACCAGCTCTTTATCTTGTTCAAGTTTGTTGGTGCGGAGGATGGCGGGACGCCCCACGAAGTCATATTTCTTCTTCATGTTGACGGCCCAATTGTGGTGGATGCGGCGTGGCGTGCCATCAAAGCCCGTATCCATCCCAACGATGATGTGGCCTTTTTCCAAGCGCAACGTGCGCAATGTTTCCAAGCCATGCGGGCGAATGCCAAGGTCTTGACCGGCATCTAACAACGCACGCCATAGTTTGACCGAGTCATTCGCCGCATGGTGCAGTTCAACCGACCACTCGCCAGTAAAGCTCAAGCGATAGGCGTGACAGGCAATTCCCGCAACGTCAATGTGCTTGTGTTCAAGCCACTTTGGCAAGTCCGTCGCCCCGAGGCGGGCTAACAGTTCCGGCGCAAATGGTCCGGTGACATTGATCGCGCTTAGCCCCCAGGTGCGATTGACCAAGCGGATATCCATGCCATACGTTTCGGCACGGTCCCGCAAGAACATTTCAGAGTTGCTAGAGCCACCAGAGGTAAAGGTGAGGGCATAGACACCGTTGCCTTCGTTGGCAATCAGACCATCGTCAAAGACATAGCCACGGTCGTTTAGCATCAGTACATAGCGACTGCGCCCCGGCTTGATGGTTTTGACGTTGGTCGGATAAATGCGTTGCAAGAATTCCAGCGCATCTGGCCCAGTCAAGATCATCTTGCCGAGCGTGCTGACATCCATAATGGAGACCGCTTCCCGAACAGCCCAATATTCAGCCCGTTCGTTGCCGTAATTCCAAGGCCGCCACCAGCTACCGCTGCGTTCCATTTGGGCACCCAGCGCTAAGTGTTCTGCGTGTAGTGCGGTCTGCGCCATCGGATGGAAATGGGCACCAGCGGCAATCTCTTCAATGGTGAGTTGTTTGGTCACCGGACGCGCCGTAAATGGCGCTTGGAGCTCTTTGCCTTTGTCTTGCAAGAAGCTGCGCAGGTACGGAATACAGCAAGCGCCTTGGCATGTACCTGTGCCTGCTAAGGTTGAACGCTTGACGAGTTCTAGCTCACGAAAGCCGCTGTCCCAGGTGTATTCCAAGTCATCCACCGTGATGCCAGAGCAAGGGCAAACAATTCCCGCAGTTGGGCAAGGTGGGATGTCAGATGGCTGGGCCGCATCACCAACGGCACGCACTTGCGCCATATCATGGCCTTGCCGTGCCAGTGCATTGCGTGGGTGAAAGCCGAGTGCGACCGAGACACCATCACAACTAATGGTCTGTTGTTCATTGTTGTGTTCAACAACAACCGCAGTGACCTGTTCGTCACCTTCAAAGCGCACAATTGTGCCTTCAATTGGATAATGCCAAACATACTTTGGCGCAGCGCCAATCGCGACAATTGTGCCAAGATCAACGCCTTGTCTTGCCAGCGTCTCTGCGCCGCGTTGGGTGTAAATGCCAGCCAGCATATTACCGGGTGCAACCGGATGAATCTCAGCCGCTCCAGTTGCAACAATGACATCTTGCTTGGCGCGTATTTGCAGCGTTTCAGTGCCCGTCCGCGCGACCACCATTGGGCCTGCATAGATCCCAATCGCTTCTTGACCGGCGTTGGCATCCAAAACGACCACGTCACGACCACGCGATTTCGCCTCTGCTGCCGCTGCTTGGCCAGATTCCCCCCCACCAATTACGATGGTATCTGTGAAGACGTGGCGCGTTGGAATGTCTACATTCACAAGGCTTGTTTCTGGAAGCGGCGGCTCTTTCTGACCATAGTGATGCCGATCAATCACTTGGCCGGGTTGCACGGTCACTTGGCAGGTGCGCACGTAGCTAATGCCGTTGACCGTTGCCAAACAGTGCGGACAGTCACCGCCACAGCAGAGACACCCACCGCCCGTTGGATGCGCATTGGCATTCAACAGCGCTGCCAGCACACTTTGCCCAGCGACCGCCTCGATGGGCGTTCCATCGACAATAATTTTCATAGTTGAGTCCTTGGAGAGAATCCACGAATGACACTAATTGGCACTAATTTTTTATTTGTGGATATTCGTGCTATTCGTGGATTTTTATTTCTGCTGTTATATCCCGAGATGCACGCCATGAATAGGAAAGTATGCGCAGGACCGTGGAACAAATGCTTATTGGAGAAGCATAGTGGAAGTTGCTCAACTTGCGATGTGGACAGAAGTTGGGCAACGTATGTTATCTGTTGAGGGAGCTTATCGAATCGTCTAACAAGGCTGCTACATTTGTGATGGCATCAGCACAAGTCTCGTAGCCAAAATCACCAGCAGCAATTGCGGCATCGATCAGGTCGCAGGCTGCGTCGGCTTGCCCTTGATACAGTTTGGTCGCGACGTAGTTGTGATACATCATCGGCGAGGGACCAGTATCTAACTCAGTCAACCAACGCGCTTCATCTGCTGCCAAGATGTCTGGATAGTCACTGGTGACATCTTGAAATGCGCCATCCGCAAAACGAAGCACTTGCATAATCGCCAGATCAGAGATCGCCCCTTCTATGCCAACTGAAAATCCAAATTCTGAATTGCGCGTTCGGAAGTCCGCTGGCGATTGTGCATTTTCAGTAATTAGAGTGGGCGCTTGGCCCCAACGACGGGTGGGGCCTTGAATGACGGTGTACTCAGTCTCAGAAGTGAAATCGACAGCATATAAAACGTCACAGCAACTAGCGCCAGCGGTGACATCTGTGAACAGTAATTCTGGATACGGATCATCATCTAAGTTATCTAACACTTGTAATTGATAGCCTAGAGACCCAAGACTGTCGCGCAAGAAGGCACCAATGTTGTCGCTTACAACTTCGGCTTCATTCTGACGAATGGTAAGGGTTGCATCCTTGAACTCGATGTCGGCTGGTTGTGGACTATATGCCAGTTCTGCGGTGTAGTCACCCCAAGTGAGCGTTTGTATTTCTGCTCCACTAGCGTCTGCAACGCCATAGAAGCGAACAGACCCATCTTCACCAGCTGCTGCCAGCCAGCCTCCGTCCGGCGACCAGGCTAAATCGTTGATCTGTAAGACATGATCTTGGAACACCGCGAGATCAATGCCTGTGTCTGCATTCCAAATTCGCAGTTCGCCAGACACGTTGCCTGTGGCGAGAAATTCATTGTCAGGAGAGAGCTTGACCACATCCATGCGGGTCAAATTTGTCCCGATGGCTTTCGTAAGTTCGCCCGTGTTCAAATCCCAGAATCGCGCTGCGCCGTCCCAGTTCGCGGACACAAGCGTGTTGCCATCGGATGACCAGTCTAGATCACTGGTTTGGTTGGCATTTTCTTCTAGGCGGAACAGCACGTCTGCACTCGCCGCATTCCAGATATGGATGACACCTTCACGCCCCGCAGCAGCAACCCGAGTGCTGTCTGGTGACCAAACGACGGCGTTGGTGGTTTCTGCTAAGCCCGCCAGCGTTTGGACTTGCGCTCCAGTGGCAGCATCCCATACGAAAACTTCGCCATTCCAGCTGCCTGAAGCAACTTTGGAACCATCTGGTGACCACGCAATGGCTGTGACCCAGTTGTCGTGTCCGCTCAACGTATGAACAACTTCCCCACTAAGCGCATTGAGAATTGTCAGCGTTTTGTCTTTACTGCCAACAACATACTGTGCGCCGTCTGGCGACCAGGCTAATACTTGTGTATCGCCGCTGTGATGATTAGTTGCATACAAGAGCTGCGCTTGGGCTGGATTCCAAATCTCTACCGATTCGTCTTCTGGCACAACCGCAAACGCACTTCCGTCTGGCGACCAAGCAATATTCCGTACGGCTCGGGTGTGGTCCTCCAGTGTATCGATGCGATTGCCGGTGTTGGGATCCCATGCAATTACCGTCGCATCTTGCGCAACAGAAATAACTTGCGTGCCATCTACAGACCAAATTGTGTTTTCAACCCAGTCCGCATGTCCAGCAAGCACCTGATGCGGGACGCCGCGCTGCACGTCCCAAACGCGCACTTCATTGTCACCTCCGCCTGAGACGAGGAAATTCCCATCTGGAGACCACGCCACGCTAGAGACAGCAACGCCATGTCCATTCAAATTGAAGTCCAGCGCATTACTGGCAACATCGAATACATTGACACTGTCATCACGATTGGCAATAGCGAGGCGCGTGCCATCAGGAGACCAGTCAACATCATCTAAATCTTCACCCAATGAAACTGGCGTTTGGCTTAGCTCCCATGTTGCTGTATCCCAAATGCGCACGTTGCTATCTAAACTGACTGTTGCCAATTGCGACCCGTCGGGGGACCATTCTGCAGCGGTCACCCAGTCTTCATGAACATCTAGCAGTTGCAGCTGTTCGCCGGTTTCGGCATTCCAAATGCGAGCCGTATCATCGAAGCTGCTGGACACAAGACGCGTTCCATCTGGCGACCAAGCCACGTGACCCACGCCACCTTCATGACCCTCAAAGCTAACAAGCACTTCATTTCGAATGACATCTTGCACGTGAAGTTCGCGGTTATTCAGGCCATAAGCCAGCTTGGCACCGTCTGGAGACCAATCTAGCCCCAGCACCCGACCGCGTGAGGTTTCAATAAATCCGAGTTCATCAAAGCTGGGATAGTCGTAAAGCCAAATGCCAATCTCCCCTGCCACAGCGAGAGTGATGCCAGCCGGGTCTAAGGCGATATTGTTGGTTCCACCTTTCCCCCAACGCACCACCTCGCGGATCTCACTAATATTGTCGAGTGAGATGGGTCCAGCGGTGTCTGGCAAGCTGCCGTTTAGCACTGTGGCTGCCATTGGGGCGAGCTCAACTTCTTCATCAATTTCAGCCGTTGGTTCGGGCACAGCCGTTGGCGGGACAGCTGTATTTGTGGGTGCTTCCGTGGCGGGAACTTCGGTTGGAATAACTTCTGTCACTGTCGGTGGAATATCGGTATTTGTGATTTCAGCCACCACCTCCACCGCAGACTCACTTGTGGGCGTCGCGGTTGGCGTCGCATTGTTTCCATTTAGTAAGAACCAGCCTGCGACCCCTGCGAGGATTGCCGCCAGTCCAGCTCCAATCCACACTGGTAGCCTAGACTTCTTTGCCGCTACCGGTTCAGACCTACGTTGATGCGGCGCCGTATCTGTATTCGGTAAGCGCGTTGGCATTTCAATGATGGTTGCTGCCTCTTGCTCCGCGGTTGGCGGACGCCGTTCCGGCTCCATGCCAAGCTCACGAAAACTTTGCGCAAGCGCAGCGACAGAGTCAAAGCGTTGTTCTGGCTTTTTGGCAAGACATTTTTCGAAGAACTCTTGCAATCCAGCCGGAAAATCTGCCATCAACTTACCGACATTAGGCACCGGATCCATGAGGTGTTTATGCAGTAAACGCGGCCAAGTGTCACCTTGAAACGGCACTTTCCCAGTCAACATCTGGAAGATGATGATGCCGAGCGCGTACTGATCGCTGCGCCCATCGATATCATCAGCGCTGAACTGCTCGGGGCTCATGTACTCTGGCGTACCGATGGTTGTGCCACTACGCGTCAGCGATTGCGTGTTCTGCATCACTTTGGCAATTCCAAAGTCAGCAATCCCGGCCCGATCTAAATGATCAAACAAAATATTGCCAGGCTTTAGGTCACGATGGATGATGCCCAGTGAATGCGCGAGGTCTAGCGCAGGTGCAAGGCGTGAGACAATGGATTTGGTGGCTTGCAGGCTCATTGGCCCTTGGGTGAGCTTGTCTGCCAAGCTGCCGCCGGGCATATATTGCATGACGAGGTAAGGCTGGCCTTCCCATTCGCCATAGTCATAGGCGGTGACAATCGCATCATCGGTGATGCGTGCCATTGTGCTGGCTTCATTTTCAAAGCGCGTTCGAAACGCAGGGTCGTGCAGCAGCAGTTGCGGCAACACTTTGATGGCAACTTGCCGTTGCATGCGAGGATCGTGCGCCAAATACACGGTGCCCATGCCGCCTTGACCCAGCTGCCGGACAATCTCATAGCGCGCGATAGATTTAGGAATAGTCATACGATTGTGTGGTGTTGTGCTTTCGGCCGCTATAGAGTTACATTTGGCCGTAAAGCAGGAGTAGTTTGAGCGGAGCTAGAGTACGCTCAAAACAGGACCTTTATTTATCTAGAGTAACGTTATCTTACACCGCGTTCAATTGGAACTTAGTAAGGTGTTTGTTCTAGTTAGGTTTGTATGAAAGCTGAACAAAACTTTGGCAGGGAGATACTCGAATTTCGGTACACTTAGCGCAGATTTTGAACATGATCAAAGTAGAGAGTAGAGAGAATAGAGTACGAGGCTAGTTTCACAATTGTTTACGACTGCAGCTGAGCAGAATAGACCCTCTCTACTCTGTCTCTAGCGCGTAGCGCGTTCTCTCTACTTCCCGAAGGGACATATTATGAACTCAGTAATTACCGGAAATCATCGTCAGAAAATTGGGCCGTTGCAGACCCCGTCTAAAGAAGC
>JAHDIM010000135.1 GCA_020630805.1 Anaerolineales bacterium | reverse complement strand
TTTTTTTTATTTTCCCCCGCAATTTTCTGTTTTGTGACAACTAATATAGTGTTGTCGACGTTTGCCTAAGTTCATCTAGGGCTGGCAAACTGCCTAAATCTGCTAAAAGTCACTTACCGAAGAGCGCCTATGTCATTCAATTTGTCTATCGAGATTTTTCATCCTTCTGGATCTGTTACGCAATATGGCTTAACCGAGGCCCCATTGTTGTTGGGATATGGTGATCAAAATGATATTCAAATTGATGATCCGTTAATGGGTGATCCGCAGCTGTATTTGGAAATTAGTCATTTAGGCAAATTGCAAATTACTGCTGTAGCGTCTGAGTATGAAACCGCTGTAAATGGAACCGTAATCTCATTTGGCGTACCAATCGAAGTTGATTTTGGTGATGTACTGACGTTCGGTGAGTATATGCTCATTGCTGTTCCAGAATTTGAGCATTACACCGATTCTGTATCCCCTGGTTTAGCTGAACCGGCTGTTGCAGCTACGGTAGTTGCAAGTACGACTGCTGATCCTGCGGTGGACAAGGCTGTTGATAATACTGAAATAGTTCTATTCGATACGCCACCACCCGATAGCCTTAGCAATATCGTTATGGCAAAGTGTGCTAGCCGTATAGAACGCACTGAGGTGGATCAAGGCGTAACTTATGAAGTTTCGATGACAAATGGCGGCAATTTGGTCGCTAACTTTCAAACGAAAGTTGAAGGCCTGCCACAAGAATGGGTTTCAATTAAACCCGCATCGCGCAACTTGCCAGAAGGGCAAAGTAGCAATGTTTTTATCACGATCACGCCGCCACGACATCCAGATTCTTCGGCCGGTGACCATCATTTCGCAATTATTGTTTCATCGCCTGAGCACCCGGATCAGAAAACGATATTGGGTGCCACCCTTAGCATTGAGCCCTTCTATACATTTAGAGTTGCAGAGTTAAATCCACAAAACGTAAGTATTTCTTACCGCGAAGAGGTTGGTGAAGTTGAAGTTGGTATCTTAAATATTGGTAATAGCCCCGTCACTTACCGGTTGGAAGGTGAGGATTCTAAGCAAGAACTTGCGTTTGAATTCCCTTCCGGTTCTTTTGATGAGAATAATGCAGCAGTGTATACGTCATCTAAAGATATTGAAGTTGCCCCAAACGAAGAGAAGCATTTAGTATTTCGAATTGATCCTGTTAAACATCCTATTTTTGCCTTAGGCGCTACTAAATATAGCTATAACCTGTCTGTGAAACCAACTGAAGTTGGACAAGGTACAAAGACCGTTGTGGGTGAGGCGAAAGCGAAGCCATTGCTTGGGCCATTGTTTGCTGTTTTGCTATTGTTGGTGCTTGCTGGGATTTCTTCATTTGTGATGAAACCACGCATTCGTGGGTTTGAAATTGTCGCTGCAAACGGCGCTGTGGTGCCGAATGCGAGCGATGACCAGGCTGCGATACAGGGCGGAAGGAGCGCTGGGCTGCTGTTGAGCCCAATTTCTCAAGATGTTGTGCCAACAGGATTTGCTCTTGAAGTGCCCTCTGGCGAAACACTAACTATTACCTGGGATGTTTGGGCGCCTTTTGGCAAAGTTATTATTGAGCCGATTGGCGAAATGGATACGCTTTCTGGCAGCATTGAGGTACCAGCCCTAGATTCAACTGACTATAAGTTAGTTGTCGAAGGAGTGTTGCTCCCCGTACATGAATCCATTGGTGAAGCAACACAGCAAACGAAGATAGTTGTATTGCCAGATTTGCCGACTATTGCGTTTAGCGTAGATAGAGATAGTGTCTTTTTCAATGATGATGTGGTTATCTCTTGGGATGTTAAAAAGGCGGACGACGTGGTTATTCTGGTGGATGGGTCTCCTGAAACGCTAGAGCCATCGGAGTATACATCAGGCCGGAATTTCAAGATTCGTAATACAACTACTTTTACGATTATAGCCAAAAACCGTTATACAAGTGAAAGCGGCATCCAGAAGACAATCACAGTGACAGCGTCTGCTGAACCGCCACCACCATTACCTAATCCTGACATTGTCGGTTTTCAAGTTAGCCCTTTGCGCATAACGGCTGGAGAAACAGTGACGTTGACGTGGAATGTGGAAGGTGTTAATTCAGTAACGATTAATCCATTGGGTGAATTGCCACCGAAAGGCGAGTTAAAACAAGCGCCCGAATCAAATATTGATTATGTACTAATTGCTAGCAATGGCGAAACAAGTACCAATCAGCTGCGGCAAGTCATTGTTGATCCAGCGCCAACCCCGACGCCTATGCCCGGGCAGCCCGTGATTAATGATTTCTCAGCAACGCCTTTAGAGGTCATTATTGGTGAAAACACTACGTTAAGCTGGGACGTTGGGATTAATGGGGCGGGCACAGTCACTGACGTAGCTATTCAAGGGGGATCTGTAAATCAAGCTGGCTTAGATAAAGATGGTGCACTTACGGCTCAAATTAATCAACGCACCTTATTTGTTATTACTGCATACAATGGCGATCTCCGCGCCAGCAAGACAGTTGAAGTCATTGCGAACAATCCTAAGCCGGTCATTGAAAGTTTATCGCCTAGCGTTAGTACTAGCATTGGTGCAGCAAATTTACCCGTGACAATTACGGGCAGTAATTTTGTGGAATCATCCACGGTGACATATAACGGTACGCTGGTTCCCGCTACTTATGTGAATGATAAGACGATGGTTGCGATCGTGCCCGGAGCGCAATTGGTTGTGGCTGCTTCTGGTGAGTTTGTGGTGAATAACCCTGTTCCCGGCGGCGGGGACAGCAATGGATCATTATTTAGTCTAAAAAATCCTAACCCAACGTTAGCTAGCCTTAGCCCTAGTCAAATTCAAGTTGATACGGCCGGGACAACGGTCTTGCTTACTGGTAAAGACTTTGTGCAAGGTGCAACAGTCAAATGGGGGGCGCAAGATTTGCCAGCGAGTTTTGTCAGTGCAACGCAGCTACAAGTTTCTGTTCCTGCTACCGGCCTTAGCGGTGAGGATAACAGTTGTAGTGTCGGTGAAAACTGTGCAGTCAGTGTAACTGTTACAAACCCGACACCTGGGGGCGGTACGTCTACCTCAGTAGATTTTACGCTTACCCCGTTTTTTCCTAGACCTACTATTACCGGAATTGAAGATATCACAACAGCACCCATGGCATTTTCTAATGAAGAACAGTACACGGTGAACACCACTAATGTTGTAACGACAGACCCAGTGGTCAAAATTCGTATTCAAGGTACAGGGTTTGAAGATGAAACGGTGTTTATGCTAGCTGGGCAACTGTTAACACGAACAAGTTTTGCACACACCACAACTGAAGTAGAAGTGGAGTTACCTAACACGTTCAATGATGGCGTATCGGACCTGAAAATTGAAGCCGTAAATCCAAGTACTACAACAGGTCAAGGTGGTGGGCTTTCACAAGAATCTATTTTAGTTAAAGTTCGTAATCCTGCTGTTATCTACACTGGCTTGTCTAATTTACATGCCGGCCAAAGTGGCATAACTGTTAAAGTTGAGCCTGCGCCTAATTCGTCTTTTGCTTTGAATTGCACTGGCGTTTTGAATTGGCAGACACCAAAATTTGGTGACACGATTGTTCAGCTACCAATTACCGCATCAACTTGTATTCCTGGTGTAGAGGCATTCTTTTCTGTGCCAGCTTCACGTATTGAAGAAAAGGGAGACTATACGATTTGGCTGAGCCAAAACGGGGCTAACGCAGCACCAGCTACAGATCCTGCTAGTGGCGCTGCAAATCATACTGAAGATCGTGTTTTTGTAGATGGATTTGACTTTGACATTTATACCACTAGCACTTGTGATGCTAGCTCTATCTTGGACGAAAGCACGGTTACACAAATGCAATATACCCCGGCGGGAACACCACCGGTTACAGAATTATTTATCAAAATTGATAAAACTCAGAACCAGCTACGACAGGTAACGCTATCGTCTGGACTGGGTAATGATATTACGCTTGCGGGGCAGGCTGCTTTGGTAGATGACACTTGTGTATCTGCGATGAAATTAACTCCGGCCGAAGTCTCTGGGCTTGATCGAAATGTAACAATCAGTACGCATATCGCAAACACCAGTAACACTTACATTCAAAAGACATATATGTTCAAGGTGTTACCAGCTGCGCCCACTGTAACAAGTTTGCAAGTTCAGGTTCCCGGTGAAACTACATGGGGTAACGTGTATGTTGCCGATCAAGTCGGATATAAATTCCGATTGCAAGGTAACAATTTGTTTGCCAACGGTGTTACACAGTTGAAGTGTTTGGCATCTACGACAAACACGTTTTTAAGTGCAACGTCTGGCTCTGCGGGAAATGATGAACTTATTGGTGATATAAGCCCTGGTTGCTTTGATGCAACGTCTGCAAATAACAAAATAAATGCAATCAATGACCCCGCAGATGCTGCTTTCCAAGCCGAGTCGCCGTCAATTACTGTAGTCACGCCAACGCCAACACCGACACCGTCTCCGACACCAACAGCGACAGCAACGCCAACAGCGACAGCAACTGCCACAGCGACAGCAACTGCCACAGCGACAGCAACTGCCACAGCGACAGCAACTGCCACAGCAACACCTTAGTTTGCTTTTGTCAGATAAACAATTATTGAGATCAATATGAACAGCTTTTCCATTGAACACATCAGCCAGTTTGGTGAAATCAATTTTATTGACACCATGCCTGCGTCTGGCTTGCTTCAGATTGGTGCTGATGAGATTTGTGACGTAAAGATTGCAAATACAGATGCTCAGGGTGTATTTGCAATTATTGACTTAGTGCAATCACCGCCGACGATTACATGTCTAGTACAAGACGCTTCAGTTCTCCTAAACAGTGCGCCGCTTGCTTATCAAGAAATGCGGGCGATTGATGTTAACGACCAGCTACAGGTCGATAACGATCTATTTATTGTTGTACAGCATGCCCCAGCGTACTCAGCAGCGCTTAATAGCGTTGCAACGGGCGATGCGACAGAGAATGCTGATCTAGAGATAGCTGCTCAAGATTCACCGTCGCTGGCAAGTGACGCTGACTATGAGGATGTTGCGCAAAGTGATAAGACTTCGAAAGTTATTGTCTTAAGGATGCCTAAGCGCACTTTTGACACAGAAGTTGAAAATGAAACAGTCATGGAATTCACGATCACCAACGGGGGAATGTTGGTTGGCACGTTTGTGACGATTGTTCAGGGGCTTACTGAAGACTGGGTTTCAGTTGATAAGCCTGAGGTCAATTTATTTGAAGGCCAAACAGCAACGATTCGGGTCTCTGTAACACCGTCACGCAGCCCTGACAGCACCGCCGGTGAAGACTTTTTCTCTATTAAGGTAATTTCACCCGACTATCCGCATGAACAAGCATTGCTTGGTGGGACGTTAAATATTGCGCCATTCCGTGAATTTTCTATTGGTGATCTCACGCCCAGAGATCAGATGATTCCATATCGAAAGAAGCACGGGCGCGTTAAGTTTGATCTGGTCAATCGCGGTAATGTGCCAACAGACTTTTTAGTAAATGCTGGTGATGGATCTAACGCAATCCAATTTATGTTCCATACCGAGGAGATGGACTACGCCGGGCAAACTGAAATTCGGCTTGACCCTGGTGAGCATCGTGAGATGGAAGTTCACCTTGATCCTAAAGTTCGTAAGTTTTTTGCAATGCGTCGCACGCGCTATAACTTTAATGTTGGCGCATCAATTCTAAACGGCTTTGAACCACCATCAGAACGTATGGGGCAAGCTGGTAGCCGACCGCTTATTGGTCCGCTTGTGATGTTCTTATTACTTGGGCTGTTATTTTTTACGGTTGCGTTTTCATTCCGGCCGCGTATTCGTGAATTTGATGCTGTTGTAGAGGGCTTCACAGCTGAAGATGCCCCAATTGAAACCCAAGCGGGTTTGGGAGCGCTGAATGACAATGCTCAGGCTAATGTTACTCTGGCAAGTTTTGCCGCCGAACAGCCGACGCGGCCACTTAATTCATCTGATGTTAAAAAACAGAACATTGCAGCCGGTGAAGAACTTGAAATAACTTGGGACGCCTCAGTGTTTACGACTGTGAAGATTGAACCAGATCTAGGGACGATGGAGGAACGGTCCGGCTCAATTACTGTAGCCCCGTTAGACAACACAACATATGTTATTGAAGCGAGTAATATTTTTTCGCAATTATTTCCATCATTTTTTGGACAGGTCAAAGAAGTACAAGTTGATGTTGAAGCCGTGTTTCCCGTTGTTCGTTTTAAAACAGACTTAGAAGATATTCTTGTTGGCGAGACGGTTGAACTAGATTGGAGCGTTTCAAATGCTGATGAGGTTTTCTTAGTAATTAATGGCGCTGCCGAAACGGTTCCGTCAGAACAGCATCGTTCGCGACGTCCTATGACATTGCAAGAAGACGCAACGATTTCTGTCAAAGCGCTCAATCGCTACACTGATGCGGCCGGTGTTTCAAAAACTGTACAAATCAACGTCTCTGTGCCGACACCAACTCCTCTGCCGCCTCCGGTGCTAGTCTCTTTTAATGTTGAACCGCAAGAGGTTACGCTTGGCGATACGGTTCGGATTTCTTGGAATGTGGAGGGCGTTGAAAGTGTAAATATTGAGCCATTGGGTGAATATCCGCCACAAGGATCGCTAGAAGATGTTCCGCAATCTGCATTGGCATATATATTGAGCGCCACAAATGGGCAAGAGGATTTGCGAGAGCTACGCGAAGTGAGCGTTAACTTACCGCCAACGCCAACGCCTGTACCGGGTGCACCGCAGATTGAACTGTTTACAATTTCTCCAGATGAAGTTGAGAAAGGGTCTACTGCATCTCAAAATGTTGAATTAGCTTGGTCTGTTATTCCTAATGAGCAAGACGACGATGTAACTGTGACTATAAATGGTGGGGCAATTAGTAGAACGGATTTGCCGTTACAAGGCAATATTAAGATCACTGGCGAACAGGATGCGGAATTTACACTGACTGCATCAAACGAAGGGTTGGATAGCTCTCAAGCAGTTAATCTAAAGGTTTCTATTCCTGCTCCAGTTGTGACGTTGCTAGATCCCTCAGTTTCAACAGCTGTTGGCGGGACCGGTGTTAATGTAAAGGTAAGTGGCAACAATTTTGTTGAAGGTGCCAAAGCACAAGTGAATGGGCAAGATCGGCCTACAAGCTTCCAAAGTGGAACAGAAGTAACCGTTACCTTGCTAGCGGCTGACCTACAGCAGGCCACAGACCTGCAAATTGGTGTTGTGAATCCAGAATCTGCTGGTGGGCAGACAAGTAATACGTCTCCGTTTAAGCTCGAGCATCCGGCGCCAACAATCAGTGCAATCACGCCAAACCTAACAACTTTGCCAGCAGGTGCTGTAGACACGATTGTGTCAGTTGTGGGTGCTGGATTTATCGAAGGGACTGTTTTGCAAGTGAATGGTACTGCTGTTGAAACAAATGTAGGCAACGCTACTCAGCTTTCAGCAACGATCCCAGGATCGATGTTGCAGGCAGCTGGGACGTTAGCCGTTTCTGTTATGAATGCAGCGCCAGGCGGTGGCACATCAACAACCGTACCATTTACGGTCAATAATCCAGCCCCTAAGATTTTGTCATTCTCATTAACCGGCGCGTCTGTGGGTAGTCCTGCAAACGGAGCTACAGCAGGTGATGGCCCATTAGAGATTACAATTCTTGGCGAAGTCAATCCCACCAATAGAACAGGATTTATGCCAGATTCGGTCGTCCGTTTCAACGGTGTTGACTCTATTGCGACGTATGTCAGTAGCTCCGTGTTGAAATTGCAGGTGACACCAGAACAAGTGAAATATTTGCCATCTGGGTCTGCCATTACTATTTTCAATCCTCCGCCAGGTGGCGGCACCACTGGCGCACCAACGACGCTCACAGTTCAAAAGCAAAACTCAACAACAACGATCGTTACAAATGGCACGCCATATAATGGCGTGACCCCTGTGGTTGGTGAACCATTTAGCATTACTGCTAATATCCAAGGCGTAAATAACAATATCTGGCCTGAGGGTCATGTTAGTTTTAATTATGATGTGATTGGATTGGCACCGAATAATGATGTTGCAATTTCGCCGACAACGACAAATGGACAATCATCAACGGTTGTGGAATTTGCAAGTGGTGTTAATAGCCATGAACTCAATGTAGGTGCGCAGTTTACCCCTGGTGATTCAGACCCTAATGTTCAAACTGACACGGAGTTCTTTTCCAGTTCTCAAGCTGGGCACAAAATTACGCTGCAACCGGCGTGGACTAAAACTGATTTGCTTATTTCTACTCGAGGTAGTAATAGTCAAACGTTAAGCCCAGGGGGCGGCCCATATGAAGTTGATGCCTACACTGAAGATCCACAAATTAAAGTTTCCATGGAGGCCTTTGTTGATTCCGCGTTGCAAACGTCTATTGCCAGCTTAATTACATCACCAGGCATACCGATTGCAGTCGATGAGGGGTCAATCAGGATTTTCCGTCAAACAGAATCTGGTTCTGTGCAGGTTTCAGGTGGTAGCCGGAATACCAGTGTCTGGCAGACTATGACGCCAGATAATACTGGGTCGGCAACCTATTCATCAACGAGTTGGTCAGGATGGTATAACGGCCCGCAGAAGGTCTGGGCTGAGTATGTGCCCTTGACAACGAATCCTAAATTTAATGCGCATACGTTAGTAGAAAGTGAAGAGTTTACGTTGTGGGACTCGCCATACATTACCCTGACAGGCATAAACGACGATGGTTCATATCACATAATTGAGTTTGATATGTGGAGTTCAACGGCCACACGAATCACTAGCATTAGTGGTGTATACCTATCTATTTACAGTTATGCTGGGAGTTTTGGCAGTTACATAAATTGTTCAGTAGCTGCAGTCGTCGCAACCAACAAGACGTCTATGCGATGTGAACTCTCAAATATTCAAGATCTGGGGTCAGGATATATGGCAACAGATAGTGCATTTGACGGTGCTTCATATCGGATCTCAGTACCTGCCAACACATCATCATATTTTAGACAAGCTGACTACTATGGATATGGATGGCCATAGCCGTCAGTTAATGGGGATTGTTAAATTCGGATGTCTAGCGATCTTATGTTTAATTTCTACTGCGTGTGGTGTCGGCGACGTGAACCCTCAAACATTAGATCTTGTTACGGATTCGCGTGAGTTTGCGACTGCTGTAGTTGAAATTGGAACACGCGCTAATACGAATTCAGCACAGAATGCCCAAGCTCAATTTATTCCGTTACCACTGCAGGTTAGTGTATTGGATGCCAGTATTTCCAATTGGGCATTACACGATGCGCACGGTACGCTAGAAGATTTTACAAATATCGTTGGCCCCTATGCAGATGCATGGTGGTTTCAAGACGATGGACAAGCCGACATGGTGGAGCTTGTGGCTGTTATTTTGTATACAGAGGGGTATCCAAGCCAATATGTTCGGCAGGTTGTTGGGGCTCGTTATCTATGGTACTGCGGTGGTGCTGGGTATGGTTGCGAAGGCAAGCAGCTGCTGAACTTTCTTGCATACTTTCAACCATGGATTGCGCCCGAAACAATCCCTTATGGATTAGATGATCCAAACGCTACGATCTATTTGAATATGGCGCAAGATATTGTTAATCAGACGGGTCAGCTTGAAGCTTGGATGCCAGGTGCGTCGCAATATGTCCATAACCCCAATGCCCTAGAAGAAGGCAGCTCAGTCGATTGGCTTGATGCGCCATTTCATTTTGCGAATGTACATGATAGCTGGGTGCCATATTTGGAATGGGCCTTGAATCGCGGCAATGATGAAGACAGTAATCTGTGGGTCTTTACGATGCGGGAAGCATATATTGTCTGTAATGGCGAACCATTTTTTTGTCCAAATATGACACAACCAAGGCCGTAGTGGAAAGATGCTTGTGGCTAAATGCGTAACAGTTGTAGTAGCGTTGACTTAAGAATGTCTGTAAGCCTAATTCTTCCGTAGCAAAGGCGTTGGGTTTAAAATCAGCGCATGCCAAAAAAATCTCAGATTAAGAAAATGAGCGTGCTGTGGCGATTTGCAATAAGTCAAGTCTTGCTCGTAACGCTGTGGTTGGTTGTGCTAAGTGCATTTATGGTTGCTTGTACGGTAACACCAACCGACGTGCAAGATTTTGCACCGCTACGTACCACTAAAACGCCAAATGTTTCTGTTGGAACAACGGCCTTGCCACAGCCAACGCAAATACAAGTGCCGACTCCAA
>JAHDIM010000134.1 GCA_020630805.1 Anaerolineales bacterium | reverse complement strand
ACTTAAAATCCGTCGGAGAAATCCATGTGGGTTCGAGTCCCACCGCCCGTACTACATATCAACCAATTGAGACCGACTGTCGATGGTAACGCATTCATCGGTGGCGGTCTTTTTTATTCGCACCTAACCCACTTTTGTAATTGGAGATCCTCTTATGCCAGCGCTACTCCCGAATATTGACCCAGATGGCTTGCTCGAATATTCCGTTGTATACACTGACCGTGCTCTAAACCATATGTCAATGTCATTCCGTGAAGTGATGAATGACATTTCTGCCACGCTAAAAAGCGTCTATAACGCCGATGCTGTTGCCATAGTGCCGGGCAGCGGCACCTTTGGCATGGAAGCTGTGGCGCGTCAGTTTGCAACCGGCAACCATTGTTTGGTTGTCCGCAACGGTTGGTTTAGCTATCGTTGGACGCAAATTTTTGAAGCCGGCAATATCCCAGCTTCACATACTGTTCTAAAAGCTGCTATGACTGCGGACGAACATCAAGCGCCTTTCGCCCCAGCATCGATTGAGACAGTCACTGCCACTATTGCGGCAGAAAAACCGGCCGTGGTCTTCATGCCGCATGTTGAAACCTCAGCCGGAATGATGTTACCGAATGATTACATCAAAGCGGTTGCCGATGCAGTGCACGCAGTTGATGGAATCCTTGTACTGGACTGTATTGCTAGTGGCACCATCTGGGTCGATATGAAAGCCACTGGCGTAGATGTGCTCGTCAGTGCCCCGCAAAAAGGCTGGTCTGGCTCACCGTGTAGCGCCCTAGTGATGATGAGCCAACGTGCTGTAGATGTGATGCAAAACACTTCAAGCAGCAGCTTTGCCTGTGACTTGAAAAAGTGGCATCAGATTATGTTGGCGTTTGAAAATGGCGGGCATGCCTACCACGCAACGATGCCAACCGATGCGCTAACCTCATTCCGCAATGTGATGAAAGAAACCGAAGCCTATGGGTTTGACAAAGTCAAAGCGGAACAAGAAGAGTTAGGACAAAAAGTTCGCGGACTACTCGAAAGCAAAGGCTTCCCTAGCGTCGCCGCACCGGGCTTCCAAGCCCCAGGTGTTGTTGTCAGTTACACCGATGATGATGAAATCAAGTCTGGACGGGCATTTGTTGCGGTAGGCATGCAAATTGCTGCTGGGGTTCCGCTCGCCTGCGATGAACCTGAAACGTTCAAAACCTTCCGTTTGGGGCTGTTTGGGCTAGATAAACTGCATAATGTTGATCGAACGGTGCAGTTGCTGGAAGATGCTTTGAATAAAATTGGGTAATTAGATTTTGATAAAAGTAGTGCCGCTCCGCGGAGCGGCACTACTTTTATCCTCTTATATGCTGTTGCAACGCCTTAATCAGCCCTTCTAACCCTGCCAGCGCCATGCTGATGCCCACTAAATCTCCAAAGAAGTGATATTTCCACTCTTCATTTGGCCCTAAATACACAATCCGAATTGCAGACACCAGTTCAATCTGCATGGCAAGACACCCAAGCGCTTCTGACACAAAACGGGTAACCGTTTGTTGCTTAATCCCGCCCGTAAATCGCGGATGATTAAGCACGACACGATGCCAATCGAACGCATCAAACCGTTGAGTTGCGCTGACTTCGTGAAACCCAGCGTGGACAAATGGCGTAATAAGATCAACATCTGAGTCTGGAAATGCTTTGCCATTGATGGTGCCAATCGCAACACCCAATTTATGGCGTCTGATCATGCCGTGCAGGTCCAAAACAATTTCTATATTGTTTTCGGTCACAATTTTGGCTAAGGTAGTCTTGTAGTTTGCGTGCGCATCATAGTTGGGGTCATCTGCAAGCATATGCGTGGGATACAACGCATGACACCCTAACCGTTGGGCGAGATAAGCTGCAAACGCAGCAGTGAACTCTTCTTCAAATTTGAGCTTTCCGTTGCGAACGTGAGCAGTCGCATGCGATGCAGACAACAAAATTGGGCTGGTACCAGCAATATGTACCAAGCCTGTATCACCAACATTTGGCAACGCACGATGCGAAATTGTGGCTTCAATTTGCGCCAGATCATAAAAAAGACGGGTCACGACGCGCTATTTTGAAATGGAATGTCAAGCCTGTCCAATGTTGTCAAATCGCCAACGTTTTGACAACCAACTTGAAACATATTTTTATCAACTTTGTCGGCGCATTAGTAGTATAGTTAGCGCCGACGTTTTCAAAGAGCCAACCGCCGCTACGCTCAAGTAGCGCAAAATTTATGTCTACAATTCTTCTTAGCACCGCTATCATCATCGTCTGTATTTATTTGTTGGCAATTGTGACCGACGAATTCTTCATCGTCAGTCTGGATCAGATTTCAAAGCGCCTCAAGCTTCCAAATGATGTCGCTGGCGCATCGCTAATGGCTATGGGATCTTCCGCCCCAGAGCTTGCTATCGCCCTGCTAGCCTTATTTACGGGTGGGGGCGAACACAGTGATCTTGGTATTGGCACCATTGTTGGTTCGGCAATCTTCAATATTTTGGTCATCACTGGGATTTCTGCCATTGTGCGGCCAGCAGCAGTCAGCTTGAAAGTGGTGGCCCGCGATGTCATTATGTATGTCGCCAGCATCGCTCTGCTGCTATGGACCTTCTCAGACGGCAACGTCACCCTAGTTGAAGCAATTCTATTTATTGTGCTTTATGCTGTTTACATCATCATTCTATTCAATTGGTCTTCAGACGCGGACGCTGCTAATGTAGCAGAAGTGGAACATGTTGAAGAGCATCACGCAGATGAAGGCGGCAGTGTGTTTTCAAAGCTTTCACACGCAATTGCCTCTATCATTGGCGTGTTGATGGGCGACGCAAAGAAAAGCTATATTCGGGCCTTTGTGATTTCCATCGCACTGATTGGCCTGATTAGTTACTTCTTAGTTGAATATGCCATTGTCTTCGCCGATGCTGTTGGTATTCCTCCAGTGGTAGTTGCACTAACAATTCTGGCAGGTGGCACCTCCATTCCAGATCTCATTGCTTCAGTCGTGGTCGCTCGTCAAGGCCGAGGTGAGATGGCTGTTGCTAACGCAATTGGCTCTAATATTTTTGATGTACTGATTGCGCTAGGCGTGCCTTGGCTGATCTCAATTTTAGTTCTGGGGCAAGGCGTACACGTCGGCACTGGCGACCTGTGGACCTCAACACTCTTGCTGTTGTCCACTGTGATTGTAGTATTTATATTCCTCTTTACAGAACGCGTGCTCTCGCGACGTGAAGGCTGGATTTTGGTGCTGCTCTATGTTGCCTATGTCTTTTGGACAATCTTTGGGTAATCGATTAGACAAAACTTCGAAAGATAGAAAAAACACATAAGACAGCCCGAATTTTCGGGTTAGGTTAGAACATAAAAACAGGCTTCTCAAGTGAGAGGCCTGTTTTTATTTCTAAATATCGGTGTCGTATTACCGTGTCTGCGGGGTAACCGACCGATGATATAAACGAATAACTTGTGTTCTGGATAACGTTTTTGAATTTATTACGCGAGCTATATTGGGGAGGCTGAGCCTGTCGTCCGCAGGTGAGGCTTTGCCGTTAATAACGCCCGGCTTCGACAGGCTCAGCCTACTCTATTGCACAGAGTACTGAAAATTCGCAGAATTCGATGTCTCTGCACATAGGTAAGTTAACAAAACAGCGTGTAGCGCCTTGGCAAGCCAAAGCGCTACACGCTGTTTATTGTTTGACACGAAGTTGTTTAGACGTTAGTTGAGATTGTTATTCGTAATCACGAAGTCGACACTTTCAAACAGGTACGCATCCACATAGAGGTCAACCCGATAGTTACCAGGTTCCAAGGAATATCCTGACCCGACGGTCAGTGGCAAGACTGCCTGTCCACTGTCGTTCAACTGCCAATCTTCCACAAGACGTAGTGCTGTCACCTCTTGATTCTCACGATAGATCTTAGAAACCACCAATTGACCAACTTTCAAGTTTTCATAGTCGAAGGTGATGAAGAGTTCATCGTTGTTATCAAGGCTGCGTTGCAAGCGAACCCCAGCGAGTTCATTTTCACCTTCGATGGTGCCGGCTCCGCGCAAGGTAGTATTGGTCAACAGCGGTTGATACATCGCAACCGTAGTGCCATCTGATTCGTACACCGGTTGTGACACCGCAATGTTCGTCAGTTTCGTAGTTGCCGTGCGCATTGGTTCTAAGACACCGTACTCCACAGCAACATTCAATGACTTGATATCACTATTAAGATCCAGCAATATTTCTGTATCTAAGCCTTCCGCAATCAAAGTTGCTGGTGGGGCATTGGTGCAAAAGCGTTCAGCCGCACAACGGGCCAAGTTGTCCAAGTCCAAGGTTGCTTGGCTCATGTACCACCACAAGCTAGCTGGTGGCTCAACACCTTGACTTCGGGCTTGCATCACCTGATCTATGAGGACTGCGGCTCCCAAGTCATAGGCTGCGATAGCGTCCGACTTTGAGCCTTGCGCGAGGTGCATCAGACCTAAGTTGTAATGTAAAGCAACCTGCATTGGCTCAATCGCGATGGCTTGTTCTGTGACACTGATGGCACTGTCAAAGTTCCCTTCAATATAGTGTGCCCAGCCTAAGTTCCAAAGGAGATTGGTATCATAACGACCGACTGCTTGAGCCGCTTCATAATCTGCAATTGCCGCTGCATAATTGTGAAGATTTTCATAAGTCTTGGCTCGGGCATAATAGGCATCTGCGTATTCAGGAGCCAGTTTCAAGGCTTGATCAAATGCGATCACTGCCGGCTGATGCTCTCCCGCATGCCTCAGCCCAACGCCACGGGCATAAGATGCCATTGCCTCCTGCGGTAATACCTCAATCGGTTCTACCATGACAAGCCCAGACCATACTAACGTAACAGCAGAGAGCCCAGTGCCGATCGCCACAAACCAATAGCCAATGCGCTCTGAAACTGTCGTCGAAAGACCATACAGAAACAGCGTCACCGTCAACAGCGTAAGTTGCGTAACATACCCTTGTGCTTTCTCATCCCAAGCATCGCTGGTTTGGAAGGCTTGCTCAAACTGTTCCGTTAATAAAACGGACTCAACCAGATATGTTTCACTTTCGTAAGCATTAACATCTGGAACCTGATTTGAAGCAGGGTCAAAGTACTCAGCGCTGAGCAATGGGCTAAGACCACTTACGTAGTCTCGCGCACCTTCGTACGTCGCGGCAGTAGCGTCATCTGCGGCCAAAAATGCCATTGTGTCCATTTCAAGCCACAATTTGTAAGCATCATTCAAAGCATAGCCAACGTTGATCTCGCCCCGCGTGCGAACCCCAACGGCTTCGAGCGCAAATCGTTGAGCATCGCGTAATGCCATGTCTGACCGCTTGCCAGCGTCTGCTTCCAAATACGCCACAATGGACGCAAAGATCGCAACTAAGGCAATCAGCAAGGCCACCAAACGCTCAAACGGTTCGCCTGAAAATAAAGGTATACGTGCGTTTTTCATCAAATTAGCTTTGTAGTTCAATCAATAATGCGGCCAAAATTGTGACCAGTAACAATACAGTCCCGATACTGCCTAAGGTGTATCGTAAGCGCCGCCGTTCATGGTAAATCCCTTCAGCGCTGGTATAGAAAAATAGTGACATGGTCAACAAAATGAAGATCCCTGTCAGTTGACTTGCTTTGCCACGTAACGAGTCAGCCTCTGCAAAATGCGGATTGGCATTCAAATCGCGGTCTTGACTGGCTTGCGCCCAAAGTTCGCCAAGTTGGCGCTCAATGGCATAGCTACCGTCGCGATTTAGATAGCGGCGTGGAAAGAAGATCTGGCTCGTCGCTGCTGACCCTTCCGCAATTTCACTCGCAACATCACTTGAAAGTTCGGCTTGCAAGTCTTCATTCACTGAGAATTGCGTGTACGCGCGATAGTGGCGGAAGAGGTCAACATCGTTGCTAATCTGGGTTTCTTGTGCAGCCAAGACGGCTTGCATCCCCGCAAAGTCAGCATCAGTTGCAGCTTCAGTTGTCAATGCGATGCGCCAAGCTACCAGCGCCCCAATCAGCGTGACCGCTGCAATCATGAACGCCATGATGGTTTGAAAGTGACTACCGTGCTCATCCGTTGGGATGACAAGTAAGCGGCGCGTTCGTTTTTGTATCGTCATAATTTGTAATTAGGTCGCGCTAGTTTGAGTCAGCGGTCGATTCATCAGTTTCAACATTTGAGACTGTGTCATTTGTATTACCAGGTCCCTTATTAGTGTCATCGTCGTCACCACCGTCAATCGTATCTGTGGCCGCACCAGTCGAGTTACGACTGTCGCCCCACAACAAGTCATTTCCTGAACCGCCCTCTAGAATGTCTGACCCTGATCCATGCCCCCAATTGGTGTCGCCAAACAATTTATCTGAGCCTTCGCCACCATATAGGGCATCTGAACCTGAACCATCTCCAAGGCGGGAGTCTCCGAATAGCCTGTCTTCACCGGCACCACCGTATAGCGTGTCGTTGCCAGAACCCGCAGCGTCATGACTGTCACCAAATAAATGATCTGTCCCATCCCCACCGTACAGTGTGTCGTTCCCTGAGCCTGCGAGGGCTTCAAAATCACCGTACAGGTAGTCTGTTCCGTCGTAGCCATAAATCACATCGTTACCATTGCCACCTTCGATGATGTTGTCAGCGTTGTTGCCATAGATACACTCGCTTTCATCAGTACCGGTGTAGTTATCGCTCGCAATCTCTTCATCAAACGGGCCGGTGTACGGCGAGTTTTGTAGCTTCACAATTCGGGTACAGCCAAGTGGATTTGCCGTACTGGTCGGTGTTGGCACAGCGGTGTTGGTTGCGGTAGGTGCCACTGTATTTGTTGCTGTTGGCACTTCGGTGTTTGTCGCTGTTGGTGCTACCGTATTGGTTGCTGTTGGCACTTCAGTGTGTGTCGCTGTTGGTGCTACCGTATTCGTAGCTGTTGGCACGTTAGTGTTTGTTGCCGTTGGTGCTACTGTGTTCGTTGCTGTCGGCATATCAGTTGGGACTGGTGTATTCGTCGCCGCTGGGACTGGTGTGCTGGTTGGTTCAGGCACATTCGTATTCGTCGGCTCCGGAACTGGCGTATTCGTCGCCGCTGGCACAGCTGTTGGCTGTGCAACTGTTGCGGTTGGAACTGCTACCGTTGGCACTTCAGTATTTACTGGCGCAACCTGCGCAACAACTTGCGGTATAGCGGTTGGCGGTACAGCTGTTGGAACAGAAACGGTCGGGACGGCTAACGCTGCAGTCGGCTGAATTATTTGCAACGGCACTGCTGTCGACACCACTTCTACAACCGTTTGTGAAACTGCTCCTGAAACTGGGATCGGTGCAGGCGTTTCAAACAAGTCTGACCCTAGATCTTCAACCGCAGCACTCACGTCTTGCGCTGAGAACCCAAGGTCACTCAATGTCTTTACAAATGTATCGGTTGGTACGTCAAGCTCATCTAGCGCGTCTACAACCAAATCCATATCAAAGCCAGACTCGGTTAGAATTTCTTCAACGTCCTCAACAGAGGCTGCTTGGAATTCCATTTCAATAAGGAGTTCATCAACCATCTTTAGCTGTGTGAGTTCATCTTCTAATTCTGACAAGTCGGCATCAGACAAATCGAACGCGCCGACAAGGTCTGCTTGTTGCGTTTCATCTAAGTTTTGTTCGGCAATCAGTTCTGCTAATTCAGCAACTGGCAAGTTCAACTGTTGAACAAAGCCCACCATTTCTTGCGCCGTCAGTTCGAGTCCATCCAATCCGTAGAGAACTTCACCAACGTCACTACCGTCAAGAGACAATCCAGCAACGCCGTCTAACAATTGAAAGACTTGATCATCCGCCAAGAAATCATCAATTTGCCCGAAAGCAGCAATCACGTCAGCAGCGGAGTCTTGAGACACAATCACGCTTGATAGTGGCTGCGGTGACAGCCCTCCTACCGACGAAACACCGTCCCAGTTAGCAAAATCGAGCGCTTGCGTATTACCTTGATTCAACTGAAGTTGATCCGTTGCAAACACCTGACTGCCTGTTTGGGAGACACTCGCAGCCACCAAGAACATGTTGTTGGTATTGACATTATCACCACCAATGTTGAACGCCCCATTTGAAGGATCTACGCCCAATTGCATTGCACTGCCAGCAGGCATACTTGCCCCGCCAATGCTGAATGTCTGGGTTTGGTCGCCGTCAGTAACGCCTAATTTGATGATTGGCGATTGTTGACCAGCAACCGTTACGTCCGTTGATTGTGAATTTGGGTCAACGGCCACATTGGCACCGTTGTCAGACTGCATAGAAAGTTGATCAACGGCAATATTCATTCCTGGTCCGATATAGCGCAGATCAACGTCAGATAAGTCACCATCTGTCCGCGCGGTCACTTGAATATCCACTTGTTCATTCGGTGGCAGGATCAAGAGCGGTTCCACGTTGCTGAACATATTGCTCCGCAATGGCACAATGACAGCGCCAGGAATTTCATTGACGTAGCCTTCACCGGGCACAAAACCGAGGCGTTGGCCTGAAGAATTCGTAGCCACAACGTTGCCACTTTCACCGCTTAGATGCAGCAGCGCCTGATTTGCACCTGCTTGCGGTGCGCCTTGTTGGGCTAGAACGCCACCAGTGCTCGCTGTTTGAGCAGCTTCATTACAGAATGGACAGGTGAAATCTTGGTCATAAGCAGAGAGCGGCACATACATCAGTGAGTGTGTGCGGTCATCACCAGTCCATGCTTGCGGGTCATCATCTGGATGGGCAGCCGCAAGGGAATAGGCCCACGTGTTCTCTATTAGGTCCACTTCTACATATAAAAGCTGGCCCGGCCAGTTGTTGTCATAGACAGGAATGCGTGCCATGCCGCTGCCGAGGTCTTCAACACCAAATGCCAGCATGGAGTGCCCCCCACCTTCACGGTGGAAGATGCCAAGATCAACAGGCTCGCTCAGTTCTGAGAGGCGGGCAACGACGTCGCGTGGAGAGCCGGACACAGTTGCTTCGATAATTTCTGGTGTGGTTTGCAACACCCATTCACGCGCGATGCGCTGCATGACGGCTGGATTTTGCGTGATATCAAAGGTGATTTCGCCAACAGTTTCGAAAGACGCAGGTGTGAGTTGGCCAGTTGCTAACCGATGGCTCAACACGGTAAACCCAACGCAGTGTCCAGCGCCCATTGCTTGGTTCATTTGATCGATCCAAAGCTGGGTGGTTGGACTAGCAACACATTCGCCATCTCGAACTTGGGCACAGACTTGATCTCCAAAGAGGTCGTGCACTTCAGCAACGTTCAGGTTGCCTTCTGGAAAGCGTGAGCCGTAGTTTTGAAATTGAAAGCCGTCATAGTCTGTTAGGAATCCAGTGTTGAATTCAACGAGGCTAAATGCGGAAGTAAAGCCTTGGATCTCAGAGCGATTGTTGGCAACAGCATTCAAATAATCGCTGCTGTTCCGTTCGGAGACAGTTGTGCTTGTGATTTGAGTGGAAAGGCCAAATACAATGACCAGTAAGAAGCCACCCAGCAACACCAGATAAAACAACATGTATCGGGTGAGTGCTTTGCTATAGCGTGGGTTAGAGTTGTCAAATGCCATTACGCAATCTAATCTGCTACCAAGATCTACCTAAGCTCCTATGTATTGGAGCGTGTTCAAATCATTTTTGCGCCACCGTTACCATCTCAAACCAAAAAAATGGTGGCGTAACTCAGCAAATATTTTGTGAGCGTAAGTATCGTAGCACTACGGTTCGTCGGAGTGCATTTAGATTTCTTGGCCTTTTTATTAATTGTTTGATCACTCTAACCGCTTTTTAATTAAGCAGGCACAATATTTAGCAAACAAGGTAAAACACCGTGCAAATAGCTGCTGTTTATAGCGCGAACACTAAAGATGATTTAGTTAATGTAGAGCAGAGTAGCGAGGTGGGCTTGGAAAGTGAAGTGCGAGGTAATCAGACTGAATTACGGTCAACTGACGAGACCACGTGAAGCGAGTAGGGAGATGAGCTTTTCAGTTTCGGCCTTTACTTGAATGAAAAAAGACCAGCCAATTTCACTTTTATCATGGAGTTGCAAACGCACATCTGTGAAGAAGATACGATGTGAAATACTTGCATGGGCCACATCGTTGAGTGCAATACGAAGCAACAAACCCAATATGAATTAACGCCGCTTTACGATACCCAATCATCCAAAATGCGAGGCCAGGAACTAAGGATGCGAACCCTATTCCTCTTGGACGTTGGTTGTCGACTGTCACGACGCTGTTTTGGCGTCCAAAGCGCTCCGATACAGTTGCACATAC
>JAHDIM010000133.1:5638-10412 GCA_020630805.1 Anaerolineales bacterium | reverse complement strand
ATCTGCGCCAGATCAACCTCCAACTCCCGATACAACAGAATTTGCTGCAGTCGCAGCAGCGATGCCTCATCATAGTAACGATAGCTATTCGCGCCGATTTTGGCCGGTTTGAGCAGGTCGATTTCGTCGTAGTAGTGCAACGTTCGCACGCTCACGCCAGCAAGCTTGGCTAATTGTTTGACAGTGTAGTCCGCGGTCATACGGGTTGAATAATACAGGCTAACGCAACGTGAGGGTCAAGGGGCAATTTTATGAGGCATCGATTTTTTAGCCGCGGACGAGAAAGACGAGACGGACGAAGTTTTTTATAGAACTTGCGTGTAAACCCACATTGATTGCACTGGGGAGCGTCAAATCGATCCTACCTCTCTTCGGATCCACAAAAAGTGCCAGTTTCAGCGTAAAAATTGACTTTTCACTGCTGGTATTTCGTGAATAATGATCCAATGCGATTTTGAGCCAACTCTTGGGGTTCAATCGGGAGCAACCAAAGGTAACGTCCATGCTAACTGATGTATTCGAGATCACCCTCAACTCTGACCGTTCACCAGCCGCAATTTCATTTTGTATTGCACCACTTTCCGAAGCACCGCCAATTGCCTTCTCTTCCCAGCCCCGTCAGCATGATTTTCTAACTCTTATTTGGATAGAAAGTGGAGAAGGTAAAAACGTGATCGATTTCAACCAGTATGAAGTGCATCCGCATCAGTTTCATCTTGTTCAGCCGGGACAAGTTCAGTATTGGCAAGTGGAGGCGCCCCCCAAAGGTTACTACTTACGGATGACAGAAGACTTCTTTTTGCTATCCGGCAATACACGCTTGCTGTCAGAGTTTTACTGGTGTGATAACGCACGGGCCAATCCTGTATTGAATTTTGAACAACCGCAGGCCAGCATTGTTCAAGCCCATCTACAGAGCATGATGACCGAATACACCGAACAGCGCCGCAATTGGATCGATGCTATCGGTGCAAGTCTGCGGTTGATTCTGATCCAAGCACAGCGGCAACAATTTCAAAAATTGCAAGCCCTGAAAACCACAGCCGGGCAAATGCTCGTTCGGGAGTTTCTAGATTTGGTGCATCAGAACGTTTTGCAAGAGCACAAGCTCACATATTATGCGCAATCCTTAGGGGTCACAGTTGGGCATCTCTCTGAGACAACCAAAGCGGTAACTGGAACGCCCGCAGGACAATTTTTGCGACAACGCCTGATCGTCGAGGCCAAGCGCAGACTGTTGTACTCAGAGTTGCCAGTCACCCAGATTGCGAAAGACTTGAATTTTGACGACTCCAGTTACTTTGGGCGTTTTTTCAAGCGGGAAACGAGTCAGACACCGCGCCAATTTCGGAATAAATACGTTGCTGTTCACTAACGCCGGCATTAAATTCCGTGAAAAATGCCATTTTCACCGGCTAAATCTCTATTTCCATGCGGCTCTAAATTGAATAATTTATGTGCAAGTACATACTTTTATCAATAGTTAGGAGAACATGATGAACATTATTCGCGCAAATGGTATTCCAATCTGGGTCACTTTGTTTGCCCTGCTAGGCGGCGTGATGGGAACCTTTTTAGGTGCATCCAGTTTGCTTGACCCAACCAGTGCAATGGGATTTGTTGAAGGCGCTACCGAATTAGCCACAACCTGGGCTGGACGCAACCTAGGGCTTGGCTTCGCGATGCTGATTGCAGTGTTGATGCGCAATTCGGCTGGATACGCTGTTGCCTTCTCAGGCGCAATTTGGCGTGAAATCAGCGACCTCATGGCTGGTGCTGCGAGTGGGGCGGGCATCAACTATGCCTTTCTTGGTTTCCTTGTTGTCGAGCTGATTTGTCTGGCCATTGCGATCCGCGCGACGTTACAGCAACGCCAATAGTGTCCGCAAAAGTGCCAAGATTAGGGAGAAAATTGACTTTTCAATCCCACTGAAATTGCCTAAAGTCATGTCTGTAAACACAGTCCATTGGGTGTTGTTTACGGAAGACACAGAGGATCGCTTATCAACGTTGCCTCCCACGACTAAGCAAGCTATCCTCTGAAAAACAAAAGCCGCTCGATGTTGAGCGGCTTTTGTTTTTCATTAGGTAGGCTGAGCCTGTCGAAGCCGAGTTGCGAGTGTAATTACGCCCGGCTAGCGGCTGAGCCTTACCTACGGACGACAAACTCAGCCTACTTTCTATTACATCGCAAATTTTTATTTAGGCTGGTGTTGCCAACCCAGTGTTTTGAATGCGGTCAATAACCCGTACGATCAATGCGCCCATGGTATCGATGTCGTCTGTTTCAAGAAAGACGGGCAAGCGCAGATCACAGGCGGTCTTGAGCATTTTTTCTGTGATTGGGAGGTCTTCATCTTCTACGTCTAAGTAGCGCCAATTCCAGAAGCAGCGGGCGTTGTCTTCTGACATGCCAAAGACTTTAATGCCAATGCCTTCTTGTTTGAGCGCATCCAAAATGGTTCGAATGTGGTCGCCCCGGAGGCCGCGCAGGTTGAATTGAATGCTGTTTGGCACTGGATTTTCATGATCAATCCGGTCCGGCACATCAATATGCTTAGACCGCTTGAGGATATTCGCAAGCCGGAAATAGTTGGCGCGGAACTTCTCGCCTTTACGATCAATGATATTGATTTGAGGGCGTGCGATGGCTGCCGTGACTTCATTCATCCGCACGTTATACGCTGGATACTTGTTGAGATAGTCTAAGATCCGCAGTGGGCGCGCAAAATGCTTAGTCCATTGCTTTTCATAAGCACCGGACATAATGACGGCCTTCGCATAGATGTCTTCATCATTGGTGGTCAGCATGCCGCCTTCGCCAGCATTGATCATTTTAGTGGATTGGAAGCTAAAGCAGCCAATGTCAGCAAAGGTACCGGCAGGCTGATCTTTCCACGTTGACCCAAGCGCATGGGCAGCGTCTTCGATCAGAAGAATGTTGTTTGCTTTGCAAATCTCGACAATGCGACCCATATCAGCGACATGGCCGCGCATATGTGAGAGCAAGAAAAAGCGTACGTCGGGGTTAGCGGCAATCTTTTGCTCTAAGTCGTCTAGATTGACAACATAATTGTCATCACATTCAACTAAAAGCGGCACCGCACCGGCGTGCACAATGCTAGACGGCACGGCCGTGAAGGTGAAGGCGGGCATCAATACTTTTTCACCGCGTTCAATACCGGCTGCAAGTAGCCCAATAAAGATGGCGCTACTGCAAGAGCTTACCGCCAACGCATATTTCACACCTAGATATTCCGCAAACTCTTTTTCTAGCAGGGCGGTCTCAGACTCTTCTGCATCGGTGCCGCTGTAACGAAACATACGCGCAGATTTGATAATGTCTTCAACGCGCTGTAAAGCAGACGTTGGCACTGGATCTGGCACAGTCAGGTCAGCAGTAAACGTGCGTTCACCGCCATCAATTACCAAGCGAGGGGCTGTTTCGGTCATCTTGTTGTCTCTTTCTCTTGCAGTAAATAGCTATTTCAGCAATTATTTCCAATATTTTCGCGATATACGCTATTCCAATCATTTTACCGTCTCTATTCAAGCAATTCCGCGAAAAACGACCGAAAATCAGGACTTACCCTTGTGACTTAAATCACAACGAGGTTCACAAGGAACCCCGTTATGAAAGCATGATTGGTTATGCTGCAATTTGCGGATGCAAGCGGGCAACTAACCACGGTTGCAAAAAGCGTTGGAACGCGACTGTCGATAGCACAATGATGAGGCCGACTGTTGCAAGGCCAAATACAAATCCAAGGCCACCGTCAAACACTTCAAACGCGAGATAGCACAAGTACCCATACACACCCAGTGCACCAAAGACGAGAAAGACTTTGCGTTGAAGCAGAATACTTGCCAAGACAAATCCGATGTAGACAATCAGATAAATCAGCGCCAGTACGCCACCACTGTCAATGGTCAGCATTGAGAGTGGGCAGAGCACACAGATATGACCGAATAAGTAGAACCAAAACGCATAGTCTTTTTCCAAGGTCTTTTGCAATAAGACGCCTAACCCGAGCATGGCAAAGCCAAACAACACTGACACCACTTGCGCCACTTCGTAGCCGTTGTCCCAGACACCACCAGTAACAAAATCGACAATGTCCATCGACATAAACCAGAGCCAGAAGGCAATGTGTAGGGTGATTAGCGGATAGCGCACGATCAAGATGGTGGCAATAGCGACGGCGATGCTAATCACTTCCATTGGCACCCAACTGTCTGAGACAATCCGATAAAAGCCTTCATACTCGTGCGGCAAATTCACGCCAACAGCGTTCTGCACGCTATACACTAGTAAAGGCACAATGCCAACTGCCGCAAATATTAGGATGCCACCCGCATGCTTGTATCCACGCCACTTCAGTAAAGCACCAATTCCGCCCAATAGACCGAGAGTGACGGCAGAAATAGCAATCTGTCCAAATTCGCCGAGCGTGTCCCAAGCAATGCCCATAAACACAGTGTAGGCAAACAAAATCATGAACCCACCAAAGTAATAGGCGATCGAGATGAGATTGAAACCGAGTCGTGCTTCCTTTCCAGTGGGAGAAGGCGTAGTTTTGAGGTGATTGAGAATAGCCTGTACTTGCGCTTGATCAATAAACCCTAGCGATTGCCATTCGTGTATGTCTTTGGTTGTGAAGGTCTGGGATTGTTTCATCAGTGGCTCCTGTGTAAATACTAGATAGCTCTAGTGTAGAAGCAATGATGAATGTGTAGTCGGAGTGTGACTCCGAATGTGGGGAGTTAGTAAATT
>JAHDIM010000133.1:0-5538 GCA_020630805.1 Anaerolineales bacterium | reverse complement strand
TTGCGAGTGTAATTACGCTCGGCTTCGACAAGCTCAGCCTACCTACCCGCAACCTGTCCCTGCAAAGGTGGAAACCCTGTGCTGACACTGTGTATGGATCCCCTCTTCGCGAGGATGACATTTGGGCAACTCTTTCATACCTTCAAATACGCGTGAGGCAGTTTAGACATTTATTGCGGCCAGTGAATTGTTACGGTCGTGCCAGTATCCACGCCATCGCTCTGAATGCGAAACTCGCCTTTGTAGACTGCCATAATCGCCTTCACCAAAGAAAGGCCTAAGCCGACCCCCGGAGTTTGTCGCGAGTGAGCTTTGTCAGCGCGAAAGAAGCGTTTGCCAATATTGGGCAAGTCTGCTGCCGCAATCCCAATGCCATTGTCTTTGATGACAACTTGGACTGCATTTTCAATTGAGCGTGCGGTTAGGGTAACTTCACCCTCTGCTGGCGTGTATTTGATGGCATTGTTCAAAACATTGCGCATCACAGTCCGAACATGATTCAGATTTGCTTGAACCACATAGTCGGCGTCAGGAAGCGCATCAAGATCAACCGTGAGTTGCTTGGTCGCAATTAGCGTTTGCGCTGCACGCATTTCGGCTTGAATAACGCGAAGTACATCAACTTGTTCTTGACCAATCGCAAGCCGGTTTGCATCCACGCGTGAGAGTAAGATCAGGTCATCTACTAGGCCACTCAGTCGCTGTGCTTCTTGATCTACTTCTTCAATATACAGGCGTTGATCTGCTTCAGATAATGGCGCATCTAAAAGTGCTTCCGTCCGAATTCGGATGCCCGTTAGCGGCGTTCGCAGTTCATGAGAGGCATTGCTTGCAAATGCCCGCTGCTCTGCAACCATGGCTTCAATTTCATCTGCCATTTGATTGAAGCTCTTCCCAACCGCGCCAATTTCATCATCAGCAGGATTAGGCACGCGCTGCGCTAAGTCACCGGCAGCTAAGGCAGTTGCCGTATCTCCTAAGGTCTGGAGTGGGGCGGTCAGCCGATTGATGAGATTTAGACTCGCCAAGAGGCCTAATAAAGTAAATACGATGTAGCCTAGGCCAATCAGGAGCCAGTTTCTCCGCGCATCTGCCTGCGGTATTGAAAGTGGCAATCCAATTTGGACACTACCTAACTCATCACCTTCATAGAAGATGGGACTCGCACCAAACATAGTTTCGACACCAACTGAATTGACGGCCGTTACTGGCATAGATGTCGTATATAGCCGCGTGACGCTTTGATCGGACGCGGCCACAAGCGCGCCATTTATATTAAAAACAGTAATTTGTGCGCCGGTCGCGGCACTGTTGTTGGACACAATTGGTACCAGCTCATTGAAATGCTCACCGCCTTCTTCAACAGCTTCACCAATCTGTCCAGCCGTCTGCGCGGCGATTGTTTCTAGCGTATTGCCAAAGTTGGTATAGATCCCTTGCGAAATTCGGTAGCCTGCCCACAGCGACAACAGCCCAAAGCCGATGACAATGAGCCCGACATAGGTTGCCAGCAACCGTGCTCTAAACGATGTGAACATCAGAATTAGCCAGTAAAGCGGTAGCCCACACCGCGCACGGTCTGGATGAGTTCAGGATTACTTGGGTCTGCTTCAATCTTGCCACGCAGCCAGCGAATATGAACATCAAGCGTACGCGTATCACCGAGCCAATCGGTGCCCCAAACTTTGTCAAAGATTTCAGCGCGCGTGACTGCTGAGCCAGCTTTGCTGATGAGCAAGGCTAAGAGTTCAAACTCCTTGTAACGCAGCTCTAATGGCGCACCTTGATTGAACGCGCGGCGGGCATCAAGGTCTAAGGTTACGCCGGCTTGGCTAAGCTGAGTCACTTCAGTCTCAATCACAGCCTGATCCAGCTCAATGCGGCGCAGCATCGCTTTGATGCGGGCGATCAATTCACGGGTTGAGAAGGGCTTAGTCAGATAGTCATCTGCGCCCAATTCAAGTCCAAGAATCCGGTCAACTTCTTCGCCAAGTGCGGTCAACATCACAATGGGAACATTGCTTTTTTCACGTAATTCGCGACAGACGGCCCAGCCATCCATGACCGGCATCATCACATCCAGCAAGACTAAGTCAGGTGGGGCGCTCAGAGCCATTTCTAACCCGCGCTTGCCATCATGCGCCACGTTGACCTCAAAGCCATATTGCAGCAATGAGCGCGACAGTGGGGTGGTGAGCGTTTCGTCGTCGTCAATCAATAAGATGGTTGTTTTCATAGCATTAGCGATTCAAAATACGGATCAACGTCAAGAATAAGACTAGTAAACCGCTCATTCCAAAGGTTGTCCCAAGTAATGCTGCATCTGTGCCAGCAACGACACCGTGCAGCGTAGCAAAAATATACCCTATAAACGTCGCGTAATGGAGCGTTCGCCACCGTTTCTGTCCAATTTGCTTCCGAAAGTAGAAACTAAGCGTTGTTAGCAGCATGATGTAAAACCCTAATGTCCCTAAACCAACCCAGATTGGCATATAGGGTCCGACAAACGGAATTAGGATTGCAGCTAGAGTGTAGGTGTAATAGGTATCAAACAATAGTGCCCCAGCGTGCACGGCGGTTGTCCCGATTGCTAACCAAGACAGGTAATTGTGCATTGCCAATGTGATTGCTGGCGGTACAGCTGAGGCAATTAGTTTCGTGCTCAAAAGCAAGCCCCAGACCGTTGAGGCACTCAGTAACAAATACGCCACAATCCCGCTTGAGCGCACTAAATACCACGCCGCCTTTTCGCCAGCCAGCAAGCTCGCCGTAAAGCCAAGCTGCGGCAACGCTAGGATGGCTAACATCGCGACAATTGCCCCAATCAGGCCGGTCAGAATAACACGTTGTTGTGGCGTAGGTGGAGGCGTTTCTAAAATAGTCATAGACGTGATGACGCCGCCAGCATTTCTGCTGACGGCGTTTCGGGATTTTCTAGCGTGATGATCTACTTGATGTAATCGGTTGGCGCTCTGCGGCCTGTTGTTGCGCTTCACTGACAGCTTGTTGATGTGCCTCTAGCGCGGCGCGTTCCATGTCATGCGTAGCGGTCCAGTTGACCCCTAGCCACGTTGCTAATACGGTGCCTGTTACCAGCGTGGCTTTCAAGACTGCATGGCTCGCGCTTGGCCGATGACGTTTAGTCGTCATCTTCTTCGCCTTCTTCCTCCTCACTTTCGTCTTCGTTTTCATCGTCATCGTTGTCGCCGCCAAAGCCAAAGAGACCTTCATTTTCTTTCTCTTCGTCTTCTTCAGGCTCCATGCCATTCATGTCGCCACCTTCCATTTCCATGTCTTCGGCTTCATCCTCTTCACCTTCGTCTTCGCCTTCGCCAAATCCGAAGAGACCGCCCAGGCCTTCACCTTCGTCCTCTTCCATCATCATGGCATCGCCACCGAGGTTGCTCATGCTCATGGCCGAATTGTTTCCAGGCCGGAAGATGAGAAATGTCGCGAGAACAAGTGCTGTCAGCGTTGCTGCGCCGATGATATTGGTCAAACTTTGTTTAGATTTCATGGTTATCAACTCCTTAGAGAACTGTTTTCGTGTCGTCAGACTGTTGTTGTGTCTGTTATCTATATATTAGGAGTGGGACGCAGTCCTTGATTTAACGCTGGCCTAAGTTGACTTAAATACGGCTTAAATTGCATCAGCGTTGACACGTGAAGAGTGACAAGTGAAATTTGTTCGGAGTTTAGATCAAAGTCTATGTCTCTAAATATGCTGAATATGCGTTGTCTGTTCCAGCGAATAATAAGCGCACTGACATCACGCATTACTCCTCACGCGTCAAACTTCCCATGCGATAATGCGTTCATGAACACACACACACTATTTACAGATTTCTTAGACCGGATGGAGTTCTTGTACCAAGAAATTCGGACGGATTTGGCGCGGTTGCCAGAGAATGCATTGGATTGGTCACCTGCTGATGACATGAACTCAATTGGCGTATTGCTGGCCCATCTAGTTGGCGCTGCGCAATATTGGGCGTGTGATATGCCGGCTGGTGGCGAGTCTGAGCGAGTACGCTCCGTTGAATTTGAAGTCACCAAAACGACGCATGCGCAGTTGGAACAACTACTTGAAAGCAGTATGAGCCGGATCAAAGCATCTGTAGCAACACTCACGCTGGCTGACTTGGAACGTAAAGTTTCGTCAGAGATGTTTGGCGATGAAGAATTTACCGTCAGTTGGTGCCTGATGCATGCAATAGAACACTCAGCGACCCATGTTGGCCATATCCAGTTGATGCGGCACTATTGGCAGAATACCCATCCGAACGCATGAAAGCAGAACCGACCTTTTCACTAAAGGATCAGCTTTTCAATGCGGAGAAGGTTGCCTATTTAGCAGCACAATTTAGCGCGGCTTGGCGCGACTTTCCAACTGATACATTCGTTGCCGCAGTGATGGCGAAATTGCCAGAGTTAGAACTCAAAGCACGCATTATCCATATCAGCGTATGTTTGCAATCAGTGCTGCCAGATAACTATCCTGACGCCCTGACCATCATTCTTAAGGCATTGCCTCCAGAATTGGACCCAGCACGGTCCGATGATGACTTTGGCGACTTCATCCATGCGCCGCTATCAGAATTTATTGCCATGTACGGCTGCTCAGCCGAGTATTTGGAGATTTCACTGGCCGGTCTGCGTGAAAACACAAAACGATTTAGCGTTGAAGGACCCATTCGGACGTTTATCAATGCCTTTCCCGCTGAAACGCTGGCCTTTCTTACGGAATGCGCCCAGTCCGAAAACTATCATGTACGTCGATTGGCGAGCGAAGGGACACGCCCCAAACTGCCGTGGGCGCAAAAGCTTGTCATTGACTATCACGCGCCTTTATCAATCTTGGATGCCCTCTTTGCCGACCAAACGCGATATGTGACGCGCTCTGTCGCAAATCACTTGAACGACATTGCCAAACTTGATCCAGCGTTAGTTGTGGAAACGTTGCAGCGTTGGAAAGAGAGTGGGGCGCAAGATGAAAAGGAAATGGCTTGGATCTGTCAGCATGCCACGCGGACGTTGATCAAGCAGGGAGATCCAGACGCGTTGAAACTGTTGGGCTACGGCGAAACGCCTGAGATTGAAATCAGTGACTTTGAAACGTCAACACCAGAAGTGGTGATTGGCGAAGCATTTCTGTTTAGCTTTACGCTGACAGCCAAGAAACCTCAGAAGCTACTGGTGGATTATCAGATGACCTTTGCAAGTGATAGAGACAAGCAAAGTCAGAAGGTCTTCAAATTGAAACAGTTAGATGTTACAGAGGGGAAGGTCACGAAGATCAAGAAAAAGCACCCGATGAAGCTAATGACCACGCGTCGGCTCTTTCCAGGAACGCATACTATTACGCTGCAGGTTAATGGAGAACCGTTTGACTCGTTGAGTTTTGAGCTGGTTGCGCCAGGGTCTTAATCACGAGGCGGGTTCCTAACGACCTTCGGTCGCCTTGAGGAACCCGCCTCGTTGCAAAATTTACTCATTAAACATCTCATGATATGACCGATCTAGGTCATCATCAGAGAG
>JAHDIM010000132.1 GCA_020630805.1 Anaerolineales bacterium | reverse complement strand
ACCGGATGCCCCCAATTCGCTTGCGGCATGAGATCGACAAAAACATGATAACCATCGAACGGCACTTCATGCACGTTGGGACCGCAGGTAAGCCGAGCACCTTTACTGATTTGAATTTTGTTCAAAAAGATTATGGACTCGTTGACACGAGCGTGAGGCATATGTGCCAAAACAACTGTAAGCAATTGATCTGCTAAGTCTTCCATATTCATCACCACTCTCATCAATCTATCAATCTTTGTTACAGGTTGCAATGTAACCAGAGCTTGAAAGCTAATTGTTTCAAGCTCTGGTTTGGTTTATCTTGAATTTAGACAGCTATGCCCCGCTTAGACGAATTACATTAGAACATCCTGCTGGCTTATCCTGTTCATTCGGCGTGTCTTTTGGATTACCATGTTCAACAGCATATTCATAAATTTGTTGCACTGTATGGCTAGACACTAAAGCACCATTGATCCATTGTGCCGCATATGGATCAAAATTCTTCCCGCCCTTTGAATTCTTAGTCTTGATCGCTGCAGCTGAAAATGAGGTCTGCTGCGCCGGACTGTTTGAAACAATCGGATTTGAAAAGCCCCCAGAGTGGCATTGTTCCATCATCACAACGAGGGTCGCAAATTCGGGGAATTGTGAAACGTAATGTCCAAATTCATGGTCTGTCATCAGATCCCAATTTGGGTAGCAGCACAAAGTACTTGGATCTGGACTACCTACTTCGGTTGGGCCACCACCATGATTATTCGTATGAATGAGCAAGGTGTCATCACTCGTGAGTTTACTAGCAAGATCTTGGAAAGCATGGATCAGGTTTGCGCGTGTCCCAGACCCATTCACGTGAATGCGATATGGAGTATTGTTACCGGGCCAATTTCCTACCGGCTGCGGATCGCCAGAATAGTTCACCGTGCCGTCATAATTCAAGACAGTGATATTCGCTGGGTCATAGAAATACACATCGATGAGAACCCGATAGAGAAACTCTAGGTCGTTCAAATGCCGATTATTTGACATTCCAGAGAACAACAATGCATACTTTTTACCCGTGAAATAGTCATTGTCAGCACCGGCTGTACTTGGCGTGATGTTGATATTGCCCGTATGTGCGTCTTCAGGATGCTCAACCAAATCACCAATTGGCTCATAGTCATTGCGACTGACCATAAACGTTGCTGGTGGCATACGCGCGGCAATCGTCTCTAGCAACTCCCCCGTTTCTGCATGGTAAATCCGGTATTCGCAGTCATGAGCCCAGTTCATCAATGGCTCTTTATCAACAAGAACCAACACTTGTGGAATAGATGCGACATCATTTTGCAATTGCAAATTCCCGCCATAAAACCCGACCGTGTGATCTACATGGCTCATCACCTTCTTGTGAATATACCGATTGAATCCATCTTCGTCGTTCTTTACGGACTCCACAATAATGTCCAATACGCGTTTTTCTAAGTCATTCATGATATTTCCCTCTTGGCTAACGAATTGTTGTTTAGATAGTGCAAAATGTTGGCAATTTCTTCGCACAACCTCTTGTTAGCTAAATCATATTTTGACTATCGGTTTTGTTTCGGGAAAAAATAGAAACTTAGGTCGAGTCACACCCGATGTTTATCGGGCATTTTAGGCAGTCTTGTTTTTTCTAAGAAGCAGCCGTATAGACAAAGACGTGCGGAGCATCGAAGTCTCTCACTGCCGGAAAGCATGTTTATAACTTGACACGCCCCCACCATTTCGCTATCATTCTGATTACGAAATGGGCCCATGGCGCAGTTGGGAGCGCGTCTCAATGGCATTGAGAAGGTCGAGAGTTCGAGCCTCTCTGGGTCCACAAAAGCTTCAGCAATTGCTGGAGCTTTTTCAATTAGCAATCGTCAATGGAAATATTGGCCAATTACCAATTGATCCTTGACACGTCTGTTATAGTAAAGACAGAAAAACTTTATACCTTTGCGAAGACAAGGAGTAGTAGGCCTTGGCACTGAGCAACATCATTAGCAGTTGAACATTGACTATTGATAGTTGACCATTGCCTTCCGCTAGAGAGAGTGTGGTTGGTGCAAACACTCGCCTGTGACCGGACACAGTGGCTGAACTCGCCTTCGAGCATCTGTGCTTGAAAAACAATTTGCTTCATTAGAGCACAGCGGGATCGCCCGTTACAGCAGCAAGAGCGTACGCAATCTTTGCGTGAACTCAGGGTGGTACCGCGGAATGTCTCCTTCGTCCCTGGATGAGAGGAGGCCTTTTTATTTAAAACGATAAATAGCTTGCTAAAAATTTGAATGCGTAAGATGTAATTCGTAACTAGATCTCTGAGACACAGTTGCACTTGAGCACATTACGCATTACACCTTACAAATTAGTCTCATGAAACCACAATACATTCCACAAAATATCGAGCCAAAGTGGCAAGAAATCTGGGAAAGCGAAAAGTTGTATCGCTCAGAAATCGATCACAGCAAAGAAAAGTTTTACGCCTTGACCATGTTGCCCTACCCTAGCGGTAATTTGCACATTGGGCACTGGTACGCCATGACCCCATCAGATGCCCGCGCACGCTACATGCGCATGCAAGGCAAAAACGTCTTGTTCCCAATGGGCTTCGACGCTTTCGGTCTTCCGGCTGAAAATGCAGCCATCAAGCGCAACTTGCATCCAAAGGATTGGACGTACGACAACATTGCGAACATGCAAAAGCAGTTGCGCAGCATGGGTGCGATGTTTGATTGGGAACGCGAAGCGATTTCCGCTGATCCTAAGTTCTACACGTGGACGGAATGGTTCTTCATCCAATTGTTCAAGAATGACTTGGCGTACCGCGCAAAAAAGGCCGTCGATTGGTGTCCGCACTGTAATACTACCTTGGCGCGTGAACAAGTTTGGGGCGTCGACCGTCACTGTGAACGCTGTGACACACCTGTTATCAAGAAAGAGTTGGAGCAATGGTTCTTCAAAATCACCAACTATGCCGATGAATTGTTGAGCTTCGAAGGCATGGACTGGCCAGAGCAGGTCCGCGCCATGCAAACCAACTGGGTTGGTAAGTCACACGGCGCGAGCGTCAAGTTCTACACCGAATTGGGCGACGAGTTGGAAGTCTTTACCACCCGTCCTGACACCCTGTGGGGAGCGACTTTCATGGTCTTGGCGCCTGAACACCCTTTGGTGAACAGTTTGACGACTGCAGATCAAAAAGACGCTGTGGAAGCTTATAAATTGGCCGCCAGTAAGCAAACAGACATTGAACGCGAAGCGACCACCAAAGAAAAGACCGGTGTCTTCACTGGCGGCTATGCCATCAATCCTGTCAATGACGAAAAGATTCCTGTTTGGATTGCAGACTACGTCTTGATGGGCTATGGCACCGGCGCAATCATGGCTGTCCCGGCGCACGATCAACGTGACTTTGAATTTGCACGCAAGTTTGGTTTAGCGGTTCGCCCAGTTGTCACCCAAGAAGGGATGGAGCCGTTGGATGGCGACACCATGGAAGAAGCCGTTGCGATCTACGGTGACATGATCAACTCAGGCGAGCTGACCGGCACGCCCCAAGCAGATGCGGTTGCAACGACTATCAAGTATTTGGAAGAACGCAACGTTGGCCAAGGCACTGTCAATTACCGCTTGCGCGACTGGTTGATTTCACGTCAACGCTATTGGGGGTCACCAATTCCAATGATTCACTGCCCGGTTTGTGGCGTAGTTCCAGTCCCTGAAGAAGAATTACCGGTGTTGCTGCCAGATGACATCGAATGGACGCCCACTGGTGAATCGCCATTGAAACTGCATCCAACTTGGAAGCATGTGAATTGCCCAGACTGTGGTGGCAAAGCCGAACGCGACACAGACACCATGGACACTTTTATGTGCTCATCTTGGTATCACTTGCGCTACTTGAGCCCAGACTACGACAAAGCACCGTTTGATCCGGAAGAAGGCGACTACTGGATGCCAGTTGACACCTACACGGGTGGTGCTGAGCACGCCACCATGCACTTGATCTACACGCGCTTTTTTCACAAAGCCTTCCGCGACATTGGCGTGACCAGCGGCCCTGAGCCAATGGTGCAATTGCGTAACCAAGGTCAGATCTTGGGGCCAGACGGTCAACGCATGAGTAAGTCACGCGGTAACGTGGTGGATCCAGACAAGCAGGTTGAAATGTACGGTGCTGACTGCGTACGGGCGTACCTGATGTTTGGCTATCGCTGGAAGGAAGGCGGCCCCTGGAGTGATGACAACATCACCGGCGTCAGCCGCTGGTTACAACGGACCTGGACCATGGTGCACGACACGGTGGACGCAGAAGAAGGTCCTAATGCAGCGAAAAGAGCGCGTGATATTGAACGCAAGCAACACCAAACGATTGCGCGCATTTCAAAGGATATTGAAAACTTTGAGTTCAACACCATCATTTCAGCCTTGATGGAGTTGACCAACGTCTTGATCGATGCCAGCAAAGATGCAGCGGGGTCAGATGCCTTCAATACCGCCGTGCGCGATATGATCTTGATGATGGCACCAGTGACGCCACACATCGCAGAAGAACTGTGGAATGTCATTGGCGGTGGCTTCAGCGTACACCAACAACTGTGGCCGACCTACGACGCTGAAAAAGCCAAGAACGATGAAATCACGTTAGTCTTGCAACATAATGGCAAGACCCGTGACAAGTTGACCGTTCCGGCTGACATCAGCAAAGAAGATGCTGAAAAGCTAGCGTTAGCTAATGAAAGCATCATCAAATTCTTGGATGGCCGTGAGCCCAAGAAAGTGATTGTTGTTCCAGGTCGCTTGGTCAACGTTGTTGGATAATGCTTTGGCAAGCCAAAGCATTACAGCCTTGAAATAAATAAAAAGCGGGTTCCTAGTGACCTTTTGGTCGCCTTCAGGAACCCGCTTTTGTTTGCGTATGTTTCGATTGGAGAAATTAGTCTATCGCGCCAAAGTAATTGGTGCGCATATCGCGTCGTTTGGATTGAAGGTCATCACCTTCAACAAGCTTCCCGCTTTTGCGGCAGCTTCAGCACTCATTGTCAAAGACGGCAAAGTTTTACTAATTGAGCGCTATGACGGCAACGGACACTGTTTTCCTGGCGGCTTTGTTGATAGCAACGAACAGCCTGACGCGGCAATCATCCGTGAAGTCAAAGAAGAAACTGGCTATGACGTTGTGCTTGGCCCTGTCTTTGCTGTTCGTAACAATACAGACAAGCCTTGGCGACATCTAACATCAGTCGTGGTTACTTACGAGGCCACCATCATCGGCGGCACGCTGACTGAGTCAGGTGAAGGCATGCCAGTCTGGTTTCCTCTTTCGGCCTTGCCCAAAGATTTGCTAAAAGAGACACGGAAGGCCTTGAATGATTATCTCGCCCAAGCAACGCTTAGCGCGGATTAGGCCCCAAGTGCTCGCTCAGTAAACGCCATCGTCCATCTTCTAGGACTAACGTTGCTGTCCCCCGTCCACCGCCAGCAGCAGGTTTTCCGTGGATAATGCCACTCCAGTGAAAGTTGTAATTCACGATCACAACATCTTCTTTTCGTAATACCCAGTGCAAATTCTCAATTGCATACGTTTCGTCTTTGATCAGATCAAAAGTTTTTCTGAACGCACTTTCAACTGCGGCTTTGCCTTTGTATGTATCTTCTGTGAAGACGGCTATGCAATCTGCATGGATGAGTGGCGCGACGTTATCCCAATTTTGGGTTTCCAACGCCGCTGTATATTGTGCTAAGAAATCTTCAGGCGTCACTTACGAGCCTGCTTAGACTTTGTATTGCCGCAAGACCAGCATAACCTTACCTTGGATCTGTACATGCTTTGGGTCAGCAAAAATTGGATCCATGGTTGGGTTGGCAGGCTGCAAGCGTACGCGGCCGTTTTCTTTGTAGAAGTGCTTCAAAGTTGTGGTGTCGTCATTGAGCCAGACTGCAACCAAGTCACCATTGTTCGCCGTAATTTGTGGCTTCATGACGACAATGTCACCATCGCTAATCATGGCGTCAATCATAGAGTCACCTTGGACCTGCAATGCAAACAAGCCTTCTTCATTGCCGACCAGTTCGCGGGTCAAGCTAATGGCTTCATCCGGCGCGAAAGATGTGGTCGCATCTGGCATCGCCACAGGTTGGCTAGCAAAAATGCGCCCTGCTAATGGGATGAGGCGTGAGTCACGTTCCGAAACAACAGGTTCGGTTACCAAGCGAATGCCACGGGAAACGCGGCCATCGCGAGAAATGTATCCATTTTTTTCCAGAATATTGAGGTTGTAATTGACGACTGAGGTAGAACTGATTTCGCAGTTTTCGCCAATTTCGCGGATTGTTGGTGGGTAGCCATTGTCTTGCCAAAAGTCTTGAATGAACTCAATCATTCGTTTTTGGCGTTCAGATAGTTTTTTCTTAGCCATTTTTGTCTCCAATCGATCAAATGTGTCGCTAATTTGTTCTAACAAAATTGATAATATCAGAACGACTGTTCGGCGTCAAGAAAAATTTGGGATTTATTTTTGGATAAACTTGGGAAATAAAAAGAGCCAGGGTTACTGGCTCACAGGTGTTGCTTCTAGCGGAAGGCGAATTGATCGCTTTTCAATTGAATTCTGTTGGGTATGCTGCTCTGCAGACATAATGGGCAGCCAGACTGTAAAGGTAGATCCTTTATTAGGTTGACTAGTGACATCAATCCGCCCTTCATGCGCCTCAACAAGCCATTTCACAATCGACAAGCCCAAGCCAGACCCACCTGCTCTAGAACGCCGCGTCCGAGATTTATCGACGCGATAAAAGCGGTCAAAGATATGCGGGATTTCTTCGATGGGAATACCGTCACCAGTATCGGTCACAGTGACACGTCCCCAATCGTTCATGTTCTTGAGGCCCAACGTCACCGTGCCACCATGCGGTGTGTACTTGATTGCATTACTAATCAGGTTCAATAGCACTTGCTTGATTCGATCCGGATCACCCCAAACCATGGCTTGATCTTCCTCGCCAAGTTTGACGGCGACCTTGGTGCCTGCTAATACACGCGCATCCCGGTACACATCAAGTAACAGGGTATCAAGTTCAACCTTTTGGAACGCCATTGGCAAGGAGCCTGTTTCTGCTTCGGCTAAAGTGAGCAAATCCCCCGCCAAACGCGTCAAACGTTCTGTTTCAGACTGAATAGCATCCAACGATTCAGGGTCACCTTCGCCAATACGGCGCAGCAAATCTACATTCCCACGAATTGCCGTGAGTGGCGTGCGCAGTTCATGCGAGATGTCCGTCAGGAAACGCTTTTGCGAATAAAACAGACGCTCAAGTCTTCCAAGCACGTCGTTGAATGAGGTGACAAGCCGCCCAATTTCGTCGTCATAACTGCCCTGATGGTCAATGCGCATGGAAAGATCATCCGCTCGCGTAATCTGCAGAGCCGTTGATGTGACTGTTTCCAGAGGCCGCAATGCGCGCTGGACTGTCAAAGAACTGAAAATTATCGATAGCAGAATTGCGACGAAGCCTCCTCCACTCATCAATAACAGCACGGCGCTTTGAGCAACGTCAATCTGCTTTAGCGAGCTTGCAACCTGCAAATACCCAATATGCGTCCCATTGACGACCACAGGTGTTGTCAGCACGCGCAAGCGATTTCCAAACAGCGTGGTGTAGCGGAAATTGCGTTCTAGCTCCTGCCCGTGCAGGCTTGCCGCATCCATGGGAGACTCCAAGTTTGAAATTGTCATGGAGTTCCCAATTAATTCGCGATTGGTGTTGAACAGTTGCATATACAGACCGGGTGACTCAATCGCATCAAATGGCAACTCGATCATAATTTCAGAGTTGCGCGAATTGATAGATGTTACCGATGTCTTCAGCAACTGATCAACCGTCCGGTCTAACGTCTCATCCACTTGGCGGATGAGCGTAAATTGCAATACAGCCCAGACCAGCACCCCAAATAGCCCCAAAATGAAGGCCAATAGGAGCGTGTTCCAAAGCGTAAGGCGTACGCGTAAGCTCATAAATTATTCTTCGCGTAAGACGTAGCCCACACCACGAACGGTGTGCACCAAGCGGGGTTCATTTTCAGCTTCTGTCTTTTGGCGCAGATAGCGCACATAGACTTCAATAATGTTACTTTCGCCACCGAAATCATAATTCCAGACACGATCAAAAATCACGTCACGAGTCAGAACTTGACGCGGATTTCGCATGAACAGTTCAAGCAATTCATATTCTTTTGCGGTCAGGTCAATTGCGCGACCACCGCGAAATGCTTGACGGGTGCCTGTATCTAATGACAGATCAGAGAATTTCAGAACTTCAATCTTGCTCGGCTGTACACGGCGTAGCAACGCCCGAATGCGGGCCAGTAGTTCTTCAAAGTCAAATGGTTTGACCAAGTAATCATCTGCGCCTGCATCAAGGCCTTGGACTTTATCTGACAATGAATCGCGGGCCGTCAAAATGATGATTGGCACAGAGCCTCCAGAACGGAGCCGCCGACAGACTTCAATGCCATCGATACCTGGCAACATCCAATCCAATACAACTAAGTCTGGGGGATAGTCGCGCGCAAGTGCCAGCCCTGCTTGTCCGTCATGCGCAACGTCAACTTGATAGCCTTCATACGCCAATCCACGGCGTAAAAAGTTCGCAATGCGTTCTTCGTCTTCGATTACAAGGATACGTGATTGATTAGCCATAGTGTTAGTGCGCCTTCAGCGCGGTGAAACAAAAGCAGACCTTACCTTGCTGCTTGTCAGTTACAGTTCAATAGGTTGTCTCAAAAGCAAATGCTGATGAGATTTGTATACTAGACTACGTTAGCGGGATAAATAATACGTTTATACAGCCTAAATATCTGCTAAGTGAATTATTTGAGGATTCTCATAATTCAAATTGAATGAATAAGAGTATAGCAAATCTAGACAAGGTCTAACATTGCAGGTCAAGCCGGACACTAGTACGATTAAGCTAACTTAATACGCGATATGCGACTTTAACGCTAGCGCACTGACTAGTCCAATAACACTCATGCTCATCAAGCCCCTCCCTCATCAACAATCAGCCGTATCGAAGCAGAACAATCATGACTGTCCTGCCTATTTCTCACATCAGAAAACAACGCCCGCTGGCTGGGTACGCAAACCTGGTGTCGTGCAAAGTGGTGATAACGAATGGCTAATTAGCGATGCAAAGCTGGCACAGCAGGTTCTCCGTTCGGCAGAGGCAAAACAAGCTGGTTTTGAAGCCGATACCTTTGAGCGCAATAGTCAGGCCATTAATCCTCCAGTTCTACTGGCCCACGGCGATGTCCATCGCGTACAGCGCAGCAAAATTGCCCGCTACTTCACACCTGCAACCGTCAAGAAAGCATATCGCCCGCTAATGGAAGAGTTGGCGGAACAACTCGCCGATCGGGTCAAAGCCAAGCCGCAAACGAATTTGAGCGAACTTACGATGGAAATGGCCGTTGCAATTGCCGCTGAAGTCGTCGGCCTGACGAATAGCGATCTCAATGGCATGGCACGCCGCATTAACTTATTTACCCATAAGCCGAGCATTCCAACTTGGCTTGGACCATTGTATGAAAAAGTATATACCGCCGTCATGCACATCTACATGGGGCGTTTTTTCCTGTTCGATGTCCGCCCCGCGATCAAAGCCCGTCAAGCGACGCGCCAAAACGACGTTATTTCCCATTTGATTGATGAAGGATATTCTGACGTAGAAGTCCTTACAGAGTGCATTACCTACGGTGCGGCTGGCATGGTCACAACCCGTGAATACCTATGTGTGGCCTTATGGCACTTATTTGAAAATGAAGAACTGCGCAACATTATGCTGTCAGATGACGTCAAAGCACGTCATAAATTGCTTCATGAAATGCTGCGCCTAGAGCCGGTCGTAAGCCAGCTTTCACGCCGCATGTTAGCCACACTAGACCTTGAAACGTCTGAAGGCAACGTCACGATTCCTGAGGGCGCTTTAGTCCACATCGATGTCTATGCCGCCAACAGCGATGCAGACACCATTGGCGAAGAAGGCCAAAGTATTTGCCCACAGCGTTATGTCAATAAAATGACAGACGCCATGTTGAGCTTTGGTGAAGGCCCACACCGCTGTCCAGGTGCATTTCTAGCCATTGAAGAGAGTGATGTTTTCATCCGGTCCATTCTGCAAATTGAAGGTATTCAGATGTCAGGAGAACCTAAAGTTGCTTGGAACGAAGTCACGCAAGGATATGAATTTATCGAATTCATGCTGAGCGTTGACGCCGCGTAAGCAGTAGTCAACTTAGAATCAAAAAAGCGACGGAGTAGTGACATGATGCATCATGTCACTACCCCGTCGCTTTTTGTATCTCTAGAAAAGGTGTCAGTTAAATAAAAAAACCTTGGCAATGACCTACTCTCCCAAGGGGCTTCCCCCCAA
>JAHDIM010000131.1 GCA_020630805.1 Anaerolineales bacterium | reverse complement strand
GTGATTTGCGGACTAGTAAGACTTTTGAAGTGATTGCAAACAATCCTGTGCCTGTCTTAAATTCACTTGATCCGGCGGTAAGCACCTCCGTTGGCGCAAATAACCTTGCCGTTACGCTAATTGGTGAAAACTTCTTAGAAACATCAATCGTTACATATAACGGCACAATTGTGCCGATGAGTTTTGTGACAGACACCCAAGTGGTCGCAATTATTCCGGGGTCGCAGCTTACAGTAGCCGCGAGTGGTGAATTCAAAATTGAAAATCCAGGCCCCGGTGGTGGCGAAAGCGGTGGACAGCTATTTGATCTAAAAAATCCAATTCCAGTTATTACTGGACTTAATCCAGCTACGGTGCAAGTAGGCGGTAGCGGGGCATCTATTCGGATTGCTGGTAATAATTTTGTGAAGGGCGCTACCGTTTCAGTTGCCGGCGAGCAATTGCCGGCCTCTTTTGTAAGTTCTAGTCAATTAGAAATTGCGCTGCCGGCCGCATTGCTCGCAGCAGATACAGATGCTGGTAACAATTGTGGTAGTGATGAATGCCGGAGCGTCTCAGTTACCAATCCAGCCCCAGGAGGGGGGACGTCAAACACAACTGAGTTGCGTTTGACAGCGGTCAATCCTGTGCCTGAAATTGCCCAGATTTGTATCGTGTCACCAGTCAACTGCAGTACTACAACGGCTGCAGGAGCCACTACGGTTGAAGAAACCGTAAACGTGACTGATACAACAGCTTTGCAGTTGCAGGTAACTGGTACGGGCTTTGTTGAAGACACCACTTTTATGCTGGGTGGCACGATTCTGACGAAAGTTGGTGTGCCAACTGAAACAAGTGCAATTGTAGAACTTCCAATTGATTTCAACGATATTAAATCTACGTTTAGTGTGATTGCAATCAATCCGCAGCCAGGCGGTGGTTCGTCCACTAATACAGTGGATGTAGTGGTTGAAAATCCGACGTTTGATATTTTTGATGCTTCCGGAACGATCAATGTTGATATTGAAGGGACGACTGGGCTAATTGCGGGCCAAGACGCTGCTGCAATTATTGAAGTTACACCGCCTGCAGGTGAAACCTTCACGTGCTCGCCGCAAATCACACTCAATTGGCTTACTGCTGAGTTTGGTGCAACCTCGCAAATTCTTCCGCCACAATCTGGTACTTGTAGCGCAACGTCTGTGAAATATGCAGTTCCAAATACGCTATTAACTGAAGCTGGTGGCTATCAAGTATGGATTACACAAGGCTCTCTCGTTAGTGCGATCAAGAGTTTTGAAGTTCGCCCGTTCCCACTTGAAGTATACGCAGATAGTGGCTGCACTTCAAAGATTGGTATTCATGACACGGATGGTAATGGTTACCCGAATGCAGACCGCGTTGATACGTTAGCCGATGTTATTTATCGTGCCGACTCTGAGATTTATATCCGCATCCCCGTTATGCAAGCCGCAGCACGTGACATAGTCGTGGAATTAGTCGGGGCGCCAAATGTCTTTATTGACCAACTAGCATCTGGCGCTACCGCACCGACGACGGCGACGACAACGCTAAGTGTACCGGGCGGGACGGCAGCTGCAGATTGCCATCGCGTGCGTTTGTATGGTGAGGTGTTTAGCGCTGGTTCAGAAGTGCAGGTCAAGCTGAGTTCGTTGGTCGCCAGTACTTTCAACACATATGTTACTAGAGCTTTGCTTGTTGAGGTTGCTTCTGCAACCCCAACGTTTAGCACTTTGAAAGTTTATTATGACCAAGATGTAGGTGGGGCGGATGCAACCACGATCGACGCGACAACTGGTGTAATTACGGACGAACCAATCAATACTGATGTTCTGATAACTGCTAGCAATCCAGTTGTACGTGGTCAGCTTGGCTACTATTTCGAAATTACCGGTGGCGCGTTTATTGATGTCAGTAACACAACTGTAACCTGCCCAACCGGTGCGCTTGCCAACGTAATTTTTGTTGATGAGACTAAAATTGTTGGTGAACTGCCAACAACCTGTTTTGATGCTAACCCACAAAAGTTGACTATCAAGAACTCAAATATTGCTGATAGCTTATCGCCAAATGACTTTGTTGACACTACTTCAGTCGCCAATATTGCTCCGCCAAGCATTACATCTACGGTCATCAAAGATGGGGCAACCATACTTTTTGACACAACAGCTGCAGTGCGTGGTGAAGTACCTTTGCTTACAGCCGGTGGTGGATCAAAGGCTGGCCTAACGTTTGAGATTACTGGTACAGACTTACTTCCTCCTATTAAATTTACCTGTCCATCAGACACTGCTTCGCCACCAACGCTACATACCGCAACAGTGGCTGGCAACGCTGTTACTGGCACTATGCCTATTGATTGCTTAGATGGCGCTAACCAAACAATTGGGTTAATTGTTAATGAAGGCACGCTTAATATTCCAGCTGATTCGCTAGCAATCACCACAGTTATCCCAACAGTAACAGCGGTCAAGATTTCAACGTCATCTGGGGTTGAAATCTCGCCTGGCGGCATCGGTAGCGTACCGCTTTGGAGCACAGGTAATGGCAATTCTGTTGCATTGCAATATGAAATAACCGGCACGAATATTCCGGCAACGGGCGCGACAGTGAAGTGTGGCAGCGGTACGTCTGCCACAAGCACGACAGTTACATCAGACGGATTAAAAGTAACGGGCACTATTCCTGTGAACTGTATTACGGCTGCTGATAACACCCTGACAGTTGAAATGGTAGCTGGTGGTTATGCGCCAGCTACGGGAGTTATCCCAACAAAAGATGCGCCAGTCGTTACGCAGGTGCAAGCACGACCGGTGGCCGGTGGAGCTTTAGGTTCTATTGACCTTTCTGCTCAAGCAGGGACAGATACAACTGGCACTGGCACGCCAACACCTGTGCCAGCAACGGTTTACAATGTTAAATTGGTCGGAACCGATTTTATTGGTGCACCTGATGCAACAATTACGGTGAAATGTCCGGCAGGGGCACCAACATTGCCACTTATTAGCGCCACCGATACCGTAATTTGGGCAGGCCCTTTACCAGCCACATGTGTTGCGGCAGCTAACAAAAAACTGACCGTAACCATTGTCTATGAAAACATGGCCAAGACGATACAAACGGTAAAAGTACCAACGATGCCATAGCTGGCAAATTGTCCGATCAAATTAGCTGATCGAATAAGTAGCGCAGATCTAACTTCAAACTGTTTAGTGCGCTAGCAATAAATAATCAATTATGACCAACTCAATTTCTGTACAACATGTTTCGCCAGCGGGGCAAATTTCCTTCATTGAGGAAATGCCCCAATCTGGACTGATCTATATTGGTTCAGCTGCAACCGACGCGATTAAGATTCAGGCTAACGGTTATAGTTCTTCAGTTGCGGTACTTGATCTTATCCAAGATCCACCGCTGTTAACGTGCCTTGTTGATCATTTGGAAGTATCTATTAACGGGGTTGGGCAAGCTTTAGACGCGCCTATTTTTGTTACAGGTGGAGATGAACTGAGTATAGAAGGCCATACTCTGCTTGTGTTGGGATCAAGTAGTGCGGCATTCCCTGTGCGTTCTGAAGTGAAACCACCTAGTGCTGCGGCTGCGGCTGCAGTGTCAAGTCCAGATATTGAGTCGGCAACTGCAGCAACACCAACCAATTCAACAGCACTTTCTGGAACGCTATTGCCAGTTGGCTATGATGATTCTAGCCTTGGTACCGATGAAACCTCTAAGATCATTGTCACCCGCATGCCGGAACGCATGTATGCCACGGAGGTTGAGAATGAAGTTGAGATTGAATTTACCATTACGAATGGGGGGATGCTGGTTGGAACGTTTGAAACTGAAGTAGTTGGGCTCAACCCGGACTGGGTCTCGATTGATAAACCATCCCTCAATTTGTTTGAAGGTCAAAAAGCTACGATTCGGGTTACCGTTAGGCCCAATCGGAGTTATGAAAGTACGGCGGGTGAAGATTATTTTTCAATTTGGGTAACATCGTCAGACTATCCGGAAGAGCGCGCGGCAATGTACGCTACTTTAGATATTGCGCCATTTCGTGAATTTACAATTGGAGATATGTCACCACGAGACCAAACCATTCGCTATCGAAAGAATGCTGGCCGAGTGAAATTTGATGTAATGAACCGTGGCAATGTCGCCACAGACTTCTTAGTAAAAGGCAGCGACAGTTCGCAAGCTATTCGTTTTATGTTCCATATGGATGATGGAATGTCTTACGGCGGGCAGGCAGAGCTGCGGCTTGCCCCCGGCCAGAAACAACAGCTTGATTTAGAGTTATTGCCTAAAGAGCGTAAATTTTTTGCTGCGCGTCGGCAGCGACACAATTTCAATGTTGGCGTTTCCATATTAAACGGCCTCGAGCCGCCTGCAGAACGGATGGGACAAGCAAATCAGTCCCCATTAGTTGGGCTGCCGCTCATGATGCTAATTCTTTTCTGTTGTTTTGCTTTGCTGGCTTACTCATTTAGGCCACGCATTCGTGACTTCGGGGCAGTTGCAGCAGATTTCCCAGCAGAACAGGTTTCTGCTGGCAGTTTTGGAAGCCCACAATTCGTAAATATTGGCGGGTTTGTCATGAATGTGCCGTCTGCTCGCAATGTGGGTGCGGTTGTTGAACAAACGATTGCTGCCGGTGAGAGTGTGGACTTAGCTTGGGATGCGCCTATTTTTACCCAAATTCTTATTGAACCGGGGCTTGGGAAAATGGATGAGCGCAGCGGATCTATCTCAGTTTCTCCTTTGGACACTACTGTTTACACCATTACTGCAAGCAATATTATTTCAGACCTTTTACCCAATTTGTTTGGGCAAAGCAGTGAAATTCGGGTTGTAGTTGAGCCGATCTTTCCTGTTGTACGGATGTCAGTAGATCAAGAAGATATTCTAGTTGGCGAAGAGGTAGAAGTAGAGTGGAGTGTCTCTAATGCAGATGAAGCCTTTATTGTGATTGATGGCGCTGCTGAAACCATTCCGAGTGAACAGCATAGATCCAAACGCAAAATAACGCTGCAGGAAGATAGCACAATTGCGATTAAAGCGATCAACCGTTATACGGATGCGAATGGTGTTTCCAAATCAACCCAAATTGTTGTTGCTGTGCCGACGCCTACACCATTGCCTCCAGTTGTCTTGAACTCGTTCAATGTGGAGCCTTCAGTCGTTACAAAAGGCGAGTCGGTGCAATTGACGTGGAATGTAGAAGGCGCTGACAGTGTTGTGATTGAGCCTTTAGGTGAATATCCAGCCCAAGGGTCGGTAGAAGATGTGCCACAAGAAAGCATTGCCTATGTGCTCAAAGCTACCAATGGACAAGAGGCGTTAGATCCAACGTTACGTGAAGTGACTGTCAATTTGCCGCCAACGCCTACCCCGGCACCTGGAGCACCTTCAATCGAACTCTTTACTATTTCACCAGATACTGTGGAAAAAGGATCCGATGCTGCTAAAAATGTGCAGCTTGCTTGGTCTGTATTGCCCAATAAAGTTGATGACGATGTCACAGTGGAGATTAGTGGTGGGAATTTAGGCCAACGCACTGGGTTGCCGCTACAGGGCAACTTAGTGTTTGAAGGGGATGCTGATTCTGAATACACCTTAACTGCTGCTAACGAGGGTTTGAAGTCATCGCAGTCTGTGAATTTATCTATAACTGTTCCAGCGCCTGTCATTACACTGCTGACGCCCGGTATTTCTGACGCTGTCGGAGAGACGAGCTTAAGCGTAAAAATCTCTGGCAATAACTTTGTAGATGGCGCTAAAGCACAAGTCGCTGGTCAAGACCGACCAACAACCTTTATTAGTTCAACTGAATTGGTGGTTACGATGCTTGCAAGTGACCTTGAAAAAGCAGCTGGCTTAGACATTGGCGTTGTAAACCCGGTGTCTGCCGGTGGGGCGGTAAGTAATACGTCAAAATTTGACCTCCAACACCCAGTTCCTACGCTGTCGAGCATTACCCCCCCTAGCATGGTATTAGCACCTGGCAACGTAGTTGACTATGTTATTAGCTTGACTGGGTCTGGGTATATTGCGTCTTCTGTTGTTACTGTCAATGGCACGCCAGTAGAGACAATTGTAGGGAGTTCTGGACAGCTGAGTGCCACAATCCCGGCTAACAATTTGGGCACAGCCACTGAGCTATCCGTTGCTGTGTTAAATGAAGCGCCTGGCGGTGGTGCATCTTCAAGCGCTACGTTTACAGTCAACAATCCGGTGCCGGAAATGTTTTCCTTTACCCCAGCGGTTGTTGATGTTGGTGATGGCCCATTAACAGTTCAGATTTTAGGTGAAAATTTTGTACCCGAGTCTGTTGTTCGTTTTGATGGTCAGGAGTCTATTGCCAATTATATTAGCAGTGGGGTGATGGAACTACAACTGCTGCCAGAGCAAGTGTATTACGCCCCTAATGACCATTCAATTTTGATTACGAACCCACCGCCCGGTGGTGGGAATGCGCTGACAACAACGCTGAGCCCTAGCTTGTTCACGGTCAATCGTCAAAACACCACCACTACAATTACCCAATTACCATCTTTATATAATGGCACCACACCCGTTGTGGGTGAACCAGTCAGTATTCAAATTGACGTTATCGGAGCTAACGGTAATCTTGCGCCTGAAGGAGAAGTCAAACTTGGGCTGGCAGGTATCAACGGATTGGGCACACCCGAAGTGACTCTCGCTAATGGTACGTATACCTACACGTTTGAGAACGGACTGATCCCTAATGCCTCTAACAATTATTTGGATGTAACCGCACAATATTTGCCTAATTTAGACCCAGAGAATTTCTTTGCTAGCGTGTCTACAACAGAACGGATTGAGCTTGACCCAGCATTTTCAGGAAACACGGACTATGTGGTATACAACGGCAGCCGAACCGATATTCCTGTTAGCAATGTTACGCAGGGTAAAAACGTGACGAATTCTGGTTCGGCAAATTCTGCAACGTATACATTAGATGGTAGCTCTAGCATTCTTACATTTGGCGCAACTGCTGAAGGATATGTTGACTCTAACCGGACTGTGACCCTAAGTTCATTAGGTAGTAATGCGAAAATTGATACTGGTCAGATTCGTTGGGAGCGTACCAATTTTGCATCCCCGTCAAGTTACGGAGTCATCTATACAGGTTCATCCCAACCCTACATTGGGCAAGTGACTGTAGATGCTAACGGTGTTGCAGAACTTAATATGCCAACGGTCTATATGCGCCTTGGCGAGTCAGCCATTAATAGTCAATATATTGGGGCTAGTGGATCTAGTTATGCCAGCGGCTTGGAGCATGAGTATAAAATCACATTGCGTGACAAGCCTGTAGTCAATATTACCCAAATTGGGGAACGCTTTGGGCAAGATTCGTTTGACGACACCGACGACCCATGTGCTCACTATCATTATTCGGTTTTTGGGTCTTTCACAACAAATGTTGAAATGTGGACACTGGCAGTGGAATTTGATACGCATACATATACGCGTGTTGATTCGGATGCATCTTATTGGTATGAATGTGCCTATGGGTTAGGGTCTAATCGTGGGAATGGCTCCGGTACGTTTTTTGGTGAAGCGCCAGCGTTTGAACATGGCGATATTCAAATACGGATTGATCATGACGGTGATGGAACGTGGGAGCATGATTACGGCGCAGTAGATTTTGACAGCTTATTTGATCATCGGCTAGATACATTTGACCGCTGCTTTGTCCAGTATACTGCTACAGCCATTTCAAATAGTAAATCGCAAATTAAGTTGTTCTGTAGTTTGCGTTGGCAGCGCGATTACAATTATCCAAGTAACGACCCCTTGTTTGGCAAGAAAGTTACTTATACCCAAGATAATGGTTATCAACCGAATTTGTTGCGTGAAGGTGCGAAGATTCAACTCAAATTTGTACCTGACGCTGGGTCTTCTTTCGGTCCTTACTTTGAAGAATCGGAATCCAACATTGTTACCCTACCCTAGTGGCTAAGAAAAAGTGGTGTGCCATTTGGGCATTTTGCTTTTTTTACTTAAGCGGGTGTGCGCCCATGGCGATTGACCTAAACTATGCGGTTCTGCGTACGGCCACACCTAACGTGCAGGTACAGCTTGTGGCTGGAGATACAAGTGCTGAGCTTGAACTACCTGTTTTATCGCAGCCGCAGCCGGTTTCGCTCAACGTGGATGCAGACTATGGGCGTGAGCAGCTGCAAGGAGATGTAGCGTTAGCACGCGCATATAAAACGCTTCAGGACTTTGCGGATCCAAGTGGCGTCTACGCCAACGCGTGGTGGCTCAACGACGACGGGCAAGCGGACATGGTTGAGCTTGTTGCTGTCATTTTATATACCGAAGGCTATCCTAGCCAGTATGTGCGCCAAGTTGTGGGGGCGCGCTTTCTTTGGTACTGCGGTGGCGCTGGCTATGCTTGTGAAGGGAAGCGATTAATCAATTTTCTTGCCTATTTTCAGCCATGGATTGCACCCGAGACTATTCCATATGGCTTGGATGACCCAAACGCCACGATTTATTTGAATATGGCGCGCGACATTGTCAACCAGACCGGCCAATTAGAAGCTTGGATGCCGGGCGCAAGTCAATATGTACATAATCCAAATGCGTTAGAAGAGGGCGGCTCAGTAGACTGGCTTGATGCGCCGTTTCACTTTGCCAACGTCCATGATAGCTGGGTGCCGTATCTTGAATGGGCGCTGAATCGTAAAAATGATGCAGACACAAACCTGTGGGTATTCACCATGCGTGAAGCTTATATTGTGTGTGACGGGCCTTTTATTTGTCCGAACATGACCCAGCCACGGGAATAATTTATTGATCCGTGTGAGGACTGTATCGCGCAATTGCAATTCGCGTTTCAATAAATGTCTAAGCGGGTTATGGAACGAGGTCTGGGTTTAGAATCGTGGTATGTCAAAACTATCTCAGACTAAGAAACCACTCACACTACTTAAAACTGTACTGTGCCGATTTCCAATGCACCAATTGTTGCTGGCAGTGCTTTGGGGGGGCGTATTTAGCATATTTATTGCTGCCTGTACGGCACAGCCAAAAGACGTGCAAGATTTTGCACCGCTACGTACCACTAAAACGCCAAATGTCTCTGTTGGAACAACGGCCTTGCCACAGCCAACGCAAATACAAGTGCCGACTCCAACGCTTATTTATGAGTTGCCAGCTGGCCAGCACATTAGTCATTGGCGTGAATTTGTAAATGGTGAAACCGCATCCGCTGGGCCGATGGTGTGTCAGATTAAACGCAACACGTGTGCCTTCAATAATCTTGCTATTTATGAAAGCCCGACGATTTTCTTTGGATTGGGGGAAGAGCCGCCTTTTGACTTAGAAGATAAGTATATGCATCCGATTGCGGCTGAACGGCTAGAGATCTTAGAACAACTTGTTTGGGACGAGTGGGGCGGCACTAGCTCTATCATGGTAACCGAAGCCTATGACTCGCAAGGCAGCCATGACTTAACAACAACCGATCATAACGCCAAGTATTCACTGCACTTTGAAGGGCGTTCGCTTGACCTAATTCCGTGGCCGCCAGATCTAGACAAGATGGCACGTTTGTGTGCGCTCTCTCATGAAGCTGGCTTTGATTGGGTACACAATGAAGGTGATCACTGCCATGTGTCTGTTGTGGCAGATACTCTCTGTGGTCGTTGTTAAAAATTGAATTCAAAATTATTCTAGGCTGTTACGAAACCGTTGCGGTCACTCAGTATTATTACACTGTATAAAATTCGCTCGTTATCTCCATTTAGAGGGGCATCTTATGTCTAATAAAGCATCTGTACCTGCTAAGTCAAAGCAAAAATCTACGCCAGCTAAAACTACAAACAGCCCACAGCAGTCAAGTGATCAGGGGCAAATGGCTCGCCTGCACCGAATGGTGCGTGGCGGTGATGTGTCTAAAGCCAGCCCTAGCGATATGGTGCAATTACAGCGCATGGTTGGCAACCGGCAAGTACAAAGTATGCTGCAAAAATCACGAATGGCACGCCACGGGCTACAAGGCAAGCTTGAAGTTGGTGCAGTTGACACTGCTGCAGAAAAAGAAGCAGATGCAATGGCAAAGCAGGTCACGCGGATGCCTGACTTAAACTTGCAACGTGCCGAAGACGACGAACTACACCTGCAACGCGCGGAAGATGACGAATTGCACTTACAACGCGCGGAAGACGATGAACTGCATCTACAACGTGCAGAAGATGATGAGTTGCACCTGCAACGCGCCGAAGACGATGAACTGCACCTGCAACGCGCGGAAGATGATGAGTTGCATTTACAACGCGCCGAAGATGACGAACTGCACCTGAAACGTGCCGAAGACGACGAACTGCATCTGCAACGTGCGGAAGATGACGAACTGCACTTGCAACGCGCGGAAGACGATGAACTGCATCTGCAACGTGCGGAAGATGACGAACTGCACTTGCAACGCGCGGAAGACGATGAAC
>JAHDIM010000130.1:5477-10485 GCA_020630805.1 Anaerolineales bacterium | reverse complement strand
ACCATTCCCGCGCCAATGTGACTGACATTGGTGTATCCCAATTCTTTGAGCGTTTCAGCAGCCAATGCCGAGCGTCCGCCCACAGCACAATACAGCACAATTTCTTTGTCTAGCTGCAACGCTGGATTGTGATAGTCGCCATCCACTTCAGCGGCCCATTCCAAAATGCCACGCGGGACATGCACGGCGCCGGGAATTTTGCCGGTTGCGGCGAGTTCATCTGCGCCGCGTAAATCGACAAAAACAATGTTGTCATTCTCTAATTGGGATGCGGCTGTTTCAACAGAAATGTTCGGGGTGTTTTTGAAGGCTGTAGTAACGAGGCGAGACGTTTTGGACATGGCAGCGTGAATAGATAGGTGTGCGTTTTGGTACACGGATGGGCGGATAACACGGATATTTTTAGTGATTGATCCGTGTTATCTTCCGTATCCGTGTATTACATTTCAACTGCGTCCAATTGTAACGTCAGAGTGGCAAATAATAGGCAATCAATGCGCCGATGGCTGGATACAAGATCTGCATTAGGCCTGTGGCTGGGGTGAGTAGAATGACCGCCACGCCTAGAAAGCCACCGACTAAGGTTATGAGGAACTTACGTGATGTTGGCTTTGCCAGTGACGTAAACTGCCCCAGCAGCCAACTCACGCCCCACGTTGCAATTGCCGCAACAATTGCTAACCATGGTAGCTCCCAGCCATTGCCGAGTGGAACTGCAATAAAGCTGATTGCTGAAACGAAATAGACGCCAACAATCTGTAACAAAACTTTGATGACTCTGAGTGCCATTGTAGGATCTCCCTTTCCTATCTTGCGCACGAAGGTGTGCACAAGTGGCCTCTAGCATAGTGCCGATGCGCAGCAAAATCGAGAGGGACTATGGTTGGGTTGCTGGTAATTCTGGCTTTACCGCAAACAACGCCAACACCATAAACGGCGCGACCATGGCGGTGAAGATCCACAGTGAGACACTGTAATTGCCGAAAATGTCGTAGGTGTAGCCCATGAGGAAGGGTCCCATGCTGGTGCCTGCGACCATACACGTTGCCACAAAGCCTCGGATTTTCCCGAGATGCGCCCGCCCAAAGTACTTTGCCCAAGCTGGGACAATTGCGGAGTTGAGGGCACCCTGACCTAACCCTTGTAAAACAGCCACAATATAGGCATCTTGCAACGAGTCGACATAGACCTGATATCCAAATGCGAGGGTCATGACCAACATGGAAACGGCAATGATCTTATGCAATTGAATGCGATCTGAGAGGATACCACCAATAAACAGAGCAATGGTCATCACGGTTGCCTGTACCGAAAACGTCGATGCTGCCTGATATTCAGTCAAGCCGCGTTCTAAATAAAACGGCAGGACATTGAAGGCGATGGCAGTTGCGGTTAGCCCGACAGTGAAGATGGTGCCAAGAAAAATCCAAAATGTTGGCGTGCGTAAGGCTTGCTGTAGTGTGAATCCGATGTTGGAAACAGGATCGAGCTCTGTGTCTGCATCGATACTATCACCATCAATTTGTAAGCCCAGATCGCTAGGGTAGTTGTGATACACAATCCACAAGAGGGGCAGTAAGACCACCCACAAAATCAAGCCCAAAATGGTGTAGGTGCCGCGCCAACCAATCTGATTGATGCCCCACAGAAATGCCAATGGAAACGTGCCAGTGGCAACGGCCATGGCGATGTTTGAAACCCCTTGCATGGTGCCAAGGCGTTTATCAAACCAGAAGGCGATGGTGTTGCTAGACAATGCGCCCAAGGCCCCCTGACCAAACATGCGTAGCATCATAAATGCAATGAGCAGCATCCAGATGTTGCGCACTTGGGCCGTGAACATACACGCCACGCCAAACATAATTACGACGCCAATGAGGACACGGCGTGGCCCGTAGCGATCCATCAGGCTACCGATATAGGTTTGCGGTAATGACGCAAGGAATGTCCCAAGCGCATACATGCCAGTCAGTTGCGTCAGGCTAAGGTCAAGTGTCTCCCGCAGCGATGGATTGAACGCCGACACGCCAGCCGTTTGACCAGGTGTCGTGAACATATAACTGAGACTGGCTAACGCCAACATCACATAGCCATAAAAGAAAGGCACACGCTGGGGCAGCGCATGCCGAAGAGATTTGTTATTGAGCACGATATTGAAACTTGTAAGCTGTCGCGGCGTAGTTGCCTATTCGTCGCGGAAGAGAGCCTTGGACAGATAGTAACCAATTAGGGCGCCAAGACTTGGGAAAATGATTTGCAAAGCGCCTATGGCGGGTGTGAGTAAGATGGTCGCCACGCCAAGCGCAGCGCCGATCCCCGTGAGAATGAAATGAGCCAGTCGGGGAGGCGAAAGCGATGGCAGAATGCTCATGATCCAGCCGACGAGCCAAACGATGAGTGTGGAAATCCCTGCCAACCAAGGGAGTTCCCAACCCTCGCCGAGTGGCAGTGCTGCAAAACTGGCAGCCGCTGCCGAATAGGTCAGAATGATTTGTAGCAGAATCGTGGCAATGCGCGAGAACATAGCTGTATTGTAGTGGAAGAACGGTGTTGAACCGCAATTTTGAGACGTTAGCAATGCTTGAAAAATTGCATTAGGCACTTCTGCTTCTTAGAGAGCATTAAGCCTGTCGAAATGTGGCATTGTCGCGTTAACAGACTTAGTGTGCGAATGGCTTCGACATAAACTTATGGATTGAATTTACTCAATTCAGTCTGGACCTTGATGTAAAATGAAAATTATGAGCATCTATAAGATTTCCCCCAATTCCACTGTTTCATTAGCTGATTACGATCCGGACGACAAAAGTCTGCACCCGATTTCAAAGTCTGAGGGTAAAAAATTATTGCCAGCGCTCAATGCTGAACTTGAATCGTTACAAGAACTTTTATACGCGGAAGGCAAACGTCGCATCCTCATTGTGCTGCAAGCGATGGACAGCGGCGGTAAGGATGGCACCATCCGGCATGTCTTTGAAGGTGTCAATCCGCAAGGCGTGAAGGTGGCGTCGTTCAAGAAGCCGTCATCAAAGGAGTTGGCGCATGACTACTTATGGCGTATCCATCAGCATGTGCCGGGGAATGGCGAAATTGTCATTTTCAATCGGAGTCACTACGAAGATGTCTTAGTGGTGCGGGTCCACAATATTGTGCCAGAGGAACGTTGGTCTAAACGCTACGATCACATCAACGCTTTTGAAAAGATGCTCGCCGATGAAGGCACCATCATTCTAAAGTTCTTCTTGAACATTAGTAAAGATGAGCAAAAAGAACGTCTGCAAGCGCGTTTAGATGAACCGGAAAAGAATTGGAAATTCACCAAAGCAGACCTGCGTGAACGTGGCTATTGGGACCAATACACGGAAGCCTTTGAAGCGATGTTGAGCAAAACCAGCACCGAACAAGCGCCGTGGTTTGTCATTCCTGCCAATCGCAAGTGGTATCGAAATTTGGTCATCAGTCAGATTATTATCGATACGTTGAAAGGGTTAGGCATGGAATATCCAGCCGCAGAAGAAGGGCTGGATGAGGTCGTGATTGAGTAACTGTAGTGACATGGCGCGCCATGTCACCAAGATTACCCGTGCCTATAGCGGTTATAAGATGGTGTGAAGACTAAATGCATACTAGAAATAAAAACGTGTACGCGTTAATTGAAATATGCAGAAAGTTATCCGACATCCAGATTGGGACTACACATCTCATGCTGCTTATTTTGTAACGATATGTGCGCATAATAAGCAGCACTTGTTTGGCGTTGTTGTGGAGGGGCAGATGCAATTGAATGCTCTAGGGTGCATTGTGGCGCAAGAATGGGTAGCAACTGCTCAACATCGACCATATGTCGAAATAGACGAGTTCGTGGTGATGCCGAACCACTTCCATGGAATTGTCATTATCAATGAAACACATAATCAACGGGGAACCAAAGTCTAAATCGTTGTCGGTCATTATTGGGGCATTCAAAGGAACAGTGACACGCGCTGCTAGGCAAACTAATATATTTACTAATCAAATCTGGCAGCCGCGATTTCATGACCACATCATCCGCAATGAAAAAGCATATATTGCAATTCAACAATACATTTATCGCAACCCGCAGAATTGGGATGTTGATGAATTTTTCTAATTGTTGTCAAAAGGAATTATCAAATTGGAAGCAATTACCCCATTTTTAGGTCGCTGGACACTGATCCCGGAGCGCGCCACCTATGAATTTGGCGACCCGCCCATGGCGGCGTTGTATCAGATTTCGCAAAACGAAAAAGCGTTGATCTTCAACATTTTATGGAAAGACAGCCAAGGGTTAGACCACAAACTGTCCTATGCTGAACTCTTGGACGGCAACTATCATGACCAGCCCGAAGGTGGGTTTGCCGACAAAATGCGCCTGCGAATTTCTGAAGAGGGCGATCTGGTCTCTGAGGCGCTGAAAGGTGAGGAGCTTGTCTTGCAAGCGCAGCGCAAGCTGATTTCAAGCGTGGTAATGCAAGTCACGACATCTGGTAAAACGCCAGAAGGCGAAGATTACAGCAACGTGTCCGTCTATAAAAAAGAGCACCGCGTTTCTAAGATGGATCAGGTGCGTCAGATTCGACGTGACGCCGTTGCGCAAAAAATCGCGTTGAAGAATGAGTTGCAGCAGGTCGCCATGACAATCGCAGACTTGTTTACGCTGTATATGGCCCCAGAGCCGCCCGATGGTATTTTCCTCGGCCCCAGCATTGATGAAGAAGATCCAGACGAAACGGTCTACAAAGAAGGCGATTTGACGTTCTCTATCCAAGTGCGTTTCGCAACTCGGGATGCGGTTTCAATTTACGACGCGAACTATGCGTATCAGTCGCACCTCAGCAAGCTTGCAGACGGTTCATGGAACTTCAACGTCCTGCAAGAAAACTATCATCTCCCGCAAATTTCCCCTGAAGCGCTAGACCCAATCTTCGCCAAGATGTTTGACCATATGCAGATGGTTGCAGCAGGTGAGCAAGAGAAGGTGGATGAGGTG
>JAHDIM010000130.1:3201-5377 GCA_020630805.1 Anaerolineales bacterium | reverse complement strand
ACACCTTACGCATTCGGTGTTATCACCGTCACCCCAACACCCTGAAAACTATCCATATTCGCTAGTGCTTCCGGCACTTCGTCTAACCCAATCGTGTCACCGATGAGCTTTTGTGGTTCCAGTTGACCAGATTTGATCATCTGTAGCATGGCAGGATAGCGGTGGGCTTGCATGCCGTGACTGCCGTAGATTTCGAGTTCGTGCGCAATGACGCGTTCCATTGGAATTGGTGGGTGCAGTTCGTCTCCTAGTAACAATCCAATTTGAATATGCTTACCACGCCGCCGTAAGTTGGCGACAGAGTTAAAGCAGGTGGTCGCACTGCCAAGAGCATCGACTGAGACGTGGACGCCGCCTTTGGTGAGTTTTTTGACTGCGCTAGAAACGCGCGGTGTGTCTAAGGCGTTTAGGGTTAGGTCAGCGCCAATTGACTTGGCAAATTCCAACTTGTCTTCTTTGATATCGACTGCGAGAACGTTTGCGCCGAGTGATTTTGCAATCATGATGGCAGACAGCCCGACGCCGCCGCAGCCGTGGACTGCAACCCATTGCCCCGCAGAGACTTTACCTTGATCGACCACGCCACGGAACGAGGTAACAAAACGACAGCCTAGGCTGGCCGCTGTGACAAAGTCAATTTCTTCAGGTAGGTCAACAACGTTCAAATCGGCGTAGTTAATTGCGACATACTCTGCAAAAGAGCCCCAGTGCGTAAAGCCCGGTTGAAACTGACGCACACACACTTGCTGATTGCCAGAGTGACATTCACCACAGTTCCCGCAGCCACCAACAAACGGCACGGTGACGCGTTCGCCGCCTTTGAAGCGGGTCACATCTTTCCCAACTGCCACAACAATTCCGGCGAGTTCGTGCCCAGGAACATGAGGTAGGGAAATATCAGGATCGTGACCCATCCAGCCGTGCCAGTCGCTGCGGCACAAGCCCGTTGCTTCGACCTTGATCACAATGCCATCCGGTGTTGGTGTAGGGTCTGGAACGGTATTGATGGTGATGTCAGATTGGTAGTTTTCGTAGTAAACGGCTTTCATGAGGCGTGATGCGTGACGAGTGAGTCGTGATGTTTATAAAAGAGATTGTAAGGTTGCCCAGTGTTCTTTTACTTCGGTTTCTGAGATGTCGTAGCCGCTGATCTTTGAGAGCAGATCTTGAACATGTTCGGCTAGTCGTGATCTGGCAATATAGTTGTTCTGAAGCAGAAACAAAATATCTTGAATGTCACTGTCAAAGCCACGTTCAATTTTTGACAATGCAATCGAGTACAGATCAAAGATACATACGTCAATACCGTTTACCTGATCAACCAAAATATGTCTTTGATTGGCATTAGTAGGTAATGGAATAAATCCTGATAGTTCAACAATATCGGCGTAAATTCCTTGGGCCGAGGCAATTTCATCTATAGTCGCCTGCCAAGCCTCGGGCGAACGGAAGTATATATCGATATCAGTTGTTTGCCGTGCATTGTTGAGGTAGACAAGGGCTGAGCCGCGCAATAAATACACTGTATTTGGAGCATCAGTATGTTGGGACAATGCCTGCACAAAGCGCCGAATGTCGGCGGTTCTAATGTTCATGCGACAGGATTAGCAATGGTTCGTGCGTACATTTGGTAAGCGTGCTCATATGTGCCTTTCCAATTGATGGCGCACTTAGACAACTTGCGTTGCTGGATTGCCAAGTGCCTTAACTGCGTAGACACATCATCCGACGTATTGAACCCTAGTTCCTTGTGAAAGATAGATGGTAATTTAGGCTCTTTATATCCGAATTGTTCAAATGTAAGGATATGTTGCGACTGGAGAATCTGAGCCGCAGCATAGAAGCATCGCAAAACGATAGCACCTTGTTTAGAGCAGTCTGCTAAGGCTTGCTGAATAAAATTTGAATAATGGGGGGAGTGAACAAAAAGCGGAATAAGGGCACTTCTTAGACGAGCGTCTTGGTGCTCACTTAGACTAATTAGCAATTCAACAGCATCAATGGGAATAAATGGAGCAGTTACTTGCGCATTTTCACGCAATGTTTTGATCCCCAAACGATGCAATTCTCTAACTAAGATACCACCATCTGTAACCATATTTGGATTGTATCATTCACGCATCACGCATCACGCATCACGCATCACGCATCACGCATCACGCATCACGCATCACGC
>JAHDIM010000130.1:0-3101 GCA_020630805.1 Anaerolineales bacterium | reverse complement strand
CATCACGCATCACGCATCACGCATCACGCATCACGCATCACGCATCACGCATCACTTCCTTCGGTACCAGTCTTCGTAGTCTTGCAGATCATTCTGCACCGTCTTCTCAGACAGATCAACGTCCATCATAAAGGCTGCTTTGCCAATCATGTGGGCAGCAACTGGGGCGGTGACAAATAAGAAAAAGATCACGACGACCGCCCGTAAAATGATGTCTAACTCACCGAAGAAAAGGGCGCTGCCGAGCAAAATTGTGGTTACCCCGAGCGTAGCGGCTTTGGTCGCCGCCGACATTCGCAAGAAGATGTCTTCCATGCGGAAAACGCCAATACCAGCTAGACAAATCCAGATAGAGCCGATGAGCATGAGAACAAGACTAACTGTGGTCATCTGTAGTGCTCCGTTGGATGTAGTAGGCGAAAGCAATGGTGCCTAAAAAAGAAATGATCCCGATGATCAGCGCGACATCAATCATGACTGGTTCGCGGGTGCGAATGGCATAGACTGCAATGATGGCAACGCCAATGGTTGTCAGTAGATCTAGTGAGACGACGCGGTCTGGTAGGGATGGCCCTTTCAGAAAGCGTGCAAAGGTTGCGACAAAGCCTACCGTACAAAAGAATGCACAGGCGGAGAGCATAATGACTTCGAAACTCATCCTAACCTCCGGATGCGACGAATGAAGCCTTCTTCAATTTCAGTTTTGAAACTGTCAACATCATCCATTTCCATCACGTGGACATACAATCCTGTGCCGTCAGGGTCTGCTTCAATGGAAAGTGTGCCTGGCGTGAGCGTAATCACATTGGCTAAGATCAGGGTTTGCATGTCATTCAGACCGTCAAGTTCCAGATGGACAACAGCCGGTTGAATTTTGCGGAGCCCAATGACCGTGGCAGCGACGCGCAGGTTTGAAACCAAAATTTGCCACAAGACATACGCGACAAAGCGAGTTATTTCGAAAACGCGTTGGAAGAAAAACGGAATGCGGCGTTCAGGAAAATCTTTGAACGTTTGTTGACTAAATAACACCGTACAGAACCCAACAACGAGCCCAGTCAGAATGTTCGCCGCGCTAAACTCGCCAGAGACGAGCAACCAAACGACTGCTAAGAAGAACGTATAGAAGACACCAGTCATTTTATTCGTGCCCCCCTAGCGCTGTAAAGTCTTGCGGATTGACTGCGGAAATGTAGCTGTTCGGATCCAGCAGTTGTTCTGCGGCCACTTCAGCAACGGCATAAATCGGTTCAAAGAAAATGCCCATGGCTAAGGTGATTACCACCAAACCTGCAATTGGAGCAATCATGCTCATTGGGCCGCGTGCAGTTGCATTGACGAGGTGCGCGTATTTTTCAGGCGTGGGTTTCCAAAAGCCCTTGGCCCAGATTTTGGTCATGGAGAATGTCGTAAGTAGCCCCACAACCAGCGCGACGCCAACAATCCAGAGGCTTTCCAATTCTAATCCAGCGCGTACGACGGCGAACTTGGCCCAGAACCCAGAGAGAGGTGGAATACCGGCTAGCGCAAATGCAGACAATGCAAACAAAATGGCTAACAGAGGATAGTTTTTGTAATACCCACCAATTTTCTTCAGCGAGTCTGTGCCGTTCATGTGCTCAATCACGCCGCTAATTAGGAATAGATTGGCCTTGATGAGACTGTGATGCACCATGTAGATAATCGCGCCAGCCAGCCCCATAACAGAGTAAAGCCCTAAACCCATCATCATATAACCAATCTGGCTGATGCTATGGAATGACAGAATGCGGCGGATTTCGTTTTGCGCCACCGCCCCAAGCACCCCAAAGAACATCGTGAAGCCACTCATCACTAATAGAAGGGTGTGCGTGAATTCGATGTGCATAATGAACATCAAGGTAAAAGCACGGGTGAGCGTGTAAATTCCAACTTTGGTAAGCAACCCCGCAAAGATCGCGCTAATGACTGGCGGAGGCGTGTGATAAGACGCGGGTAGCCAAAAGTAGAGTGGGAACATGGCTGCTTTGATGCCAAAGGCCGTCATAAACAGCATTGCCATTGGCAGGACCATGGCTTGGTTCTGTACATCTGGAATGGACTGCGCAACATCGGCCATGTTGAGCGTCCCCACAACGCTATACAGCACCCCTAGACCAATCAGGAAGATCATGGAGGCGATCAGATTGACGGTCATGTACTTCAATGCGCCTTCAAGCTGGTCTCGTTCGCCGCCAAGTGCCAACAGGACGAAGGATGAAATCAGCATGACTTCGAACCAGACGTATAGGTTGAACATGTCGCCCGTGATGAAAGCACCACAGATGCCCATTAGCAGAAAGCAGAGCAGCGGGAAGTATCCATATGCTGCGCGTTGATCGCCAATGGCGCCAAAGCTGTAGATTGCCACAGCCGTGCCAAGCACAGCAGCTGTCAGCAGCAAGATCGCACTGAGTAAATCAACAACAATTGAGATACCAATCGGTGCGACCCAACTCCCGCCTTGCGCGACTTGGATGCCGTTTGCCCAGACGGTATTGAAGATCATGACGCTCACAATGAGCAAGCCAAGCATGCCTGCGAGCGTTGTCCAGCGCTGTAGCTTGGGCTGATACCAGAAAAAGATACCTAGAATGCCAGCAGCAAAGGGAATAAGGATTGGGAGAAAAAGCATTTAGTGGGTGTCAGCGTTCAGCAATCAGCTGTCAGCTTGGTTCCAATAATTCAATGGATATTTCAAAGTTCTGTTCGCACTACCCTTCGGCAGGCTCAGGATAAGCGCACTATTCAAAGTCTGTGTTGACCAAAGTGTCAATGTTGTCCGTGTGGAACGTCTTGTACACACGTTTGATTAGAATGATGGCAAACGCTTGTACGCCAAAACCAATCACAATGGCGGTCAGAATGAGCGCTTGCGGTAGTGGGTCGGCGGCACCGGCGTGTAGCCCTTGCTCACCGTGAATAATTGGTGGCACGCCACGGGTGACGCGCCCCAGTGTAAAGATCATGAGATTGACGGCATGACCAAGCATTGCAATGCCCAAAATGAGCTTTACAAAACTGCGCCGCTGCAGCATATAAATGCCAGCCGCGACCAACACGCCGATAGTAATTGCTAAGAC
>JAHDIM010000129.1 GCA_020630805.1 Anaerolineales bacterium | reverse complement strand
CTTAGTAGCACGAACGAATTACTCTCTGGTGACCAAAATGATAGCGTGCGAACCATCTGAGGCAGAGGTATTCAATGGCACTGCAAATGAATACACATTGTTCAGATTCTAGCGGCTTTGCCTTACCTTCGGACGCACGCTATCAACTGAAATAAGCTAGCGTCAACGCGTTCGTGCTCTGAATGACACGGATCGTGTTGCGGGAAATTTCTTTGAAAGTTTCAAACTGATTACACAGAATCAAAAACGGGCAGCCCGTCTGAACTGCCCGTTTCATGTTTAAGCCATGCTAAACCGCATTATTGCGTCAGCATTTCAATTGCTTTGTCTAACTGCGGATCACGATCGTTTTCGCGGTCTTCTAGGGTTAGCTCAACAACAATGTCAGGCGTGATCCCAACTTGGTTGATGGTTTGACCATCTGGCAGCAACCAGCGGGAGTTGGTGATGCGCACAGCGCCTTGACCATTGGAGAGGCCAACCCACGTTTGTGCGGTGCCTTTCCCAAATGAAGTTTCCCCAACAATTGGTGCACGCTCAAAGACTTGGAGAGCACCGGCCACAATTTCAGACGCACTCGCGCTCCCGTTATTGATCAGCACGACCATTGGAATATCCAACGCGATGCCGTCATTTTCGTTCGCAAACTCGCGACGGGCTTCATCCACCCCAAAGTCTTGGATGGTAATTGGCCCTTCGCGCACAAATTCAGAGGCCACTTCAATGGCTTGGTTGAGCAAGCCACCAGGGTTATTGCGCAAATCCAAGATGAGGCCGCTTGGGTTATTTGCCAGCAGTTCTTCCAGCATCTTTTCAAGTTCAGCATCAGTAGCGTCACCAAATTGATTGATCTTGACATAGGCGAGGTTGCTGTCAGTCAACATTTCCCCTTCAACCATTGGGAATTCAATCTTGTAACGTGTGATGTCGAACTCGAGTGGCTCCGGTGAACCTTCACGGAAAATGGTCAGAACGACATTGGTGCCAGCCGGACCGCGCACCATGAAGATCACATCCCAAGCATCCATGCCGGTCACATCTTGACCATCGACTTCAATAATGAGGTCGTTGGGCAGTAGGCCAACTTCTTCTGCTGGCGAGTTTGGCAATGGAGAGACAACACGCAGGTAGTCACCGCTTGTGTCTACTTCAGCGCCAATTCCTTCGAATTCACCCGCATACTGCCGTTGGGTTTCTTCATATTGAACCGGCGTCATGTAAGACGTGTGCGGATCACCAGCGGCACGCAGCATGCCGTTGATGGCACCCCACGCCAGTTCCTGATCATCTAGTTCTTCGGCAAAGACGTAGTTTTTCTTGAGTAGCTCATAGGCTTCCCACATTGGTTCATATTCGTCTTCAAGATCGGTTGGAACATCAGCGACGCTGCCGTCAAGTGCGGTCCCAATGGCCGGACAGACTGCCAAGAAATTTGAGCCAACAGGATTGACTTGACCCAGTGCTGGTTCAGAGTCGGCAATATCAGCATCCGCGCCAGCATCGTGTGTGTCACAGCTAGCGGGCTCGGTTCGCACAACCTCGACCACTTTTTCAACTTCAACAATTTTTTCGACGACTTCTGGCTCTACACTTTGACGCCCGAGGAAATATCCGCCGACGCCGGTGACAACAGCTAGTGCAAATGCACCTATCAGGCCGCCAAGAATTGCGATGGTTTTATTCATAGTTACTCCGTAATTGAGAAAGAGTAGAGAGAACCGTGCTGCGCACTAGAGATAGAGACAGGCATTTTTTGCCAAGCAGATTGCGCCGACTATTATTCGTATGCCTCTTTCTCTTACTCTCTACTCTGTACTTTTCTAATAAATCAGATTGAGGACGTAGTCCAACAAGTAATCGCCTTCATAGAAGACAGAGTCATAGGTCACTGGAACCGTTTCGTCTGGCACAACGCCAGTCCCTTCGATGATGATGGTTCCATCCGGGGCAATGTCCATGCCAGTTGGGATTTGGAAGGACACGTCATCTGGTAGGTCATATTGACCGCGACCAACCTCACCAAAGATCCCGTTCGTCGGATAGTGCCCAACAATGGTGGCGCGACGCGTTTCCCCGATGGCATACGCAACGTTTTCACAGGCGCTCGCACAGCCTGGGCTGACCAAGACATAGACCGGACCGTCATAGTTGATTGAATCGTCTGGCTCAATGGTGTCAGCCGGGCCGTGGGTGGTGAATTCACCAGCGGCCTCGCTGTAGTAATAGCCACGCGCTAACTCAATCTCATCCTTTGTGAAGAAGCCGGCAATGTGGCCGCCAAGTGGAGAGCCACCGCCGTTGGTGCGCATGTCAAAAATAATGGCATCGACGCCAAGTTCGTCGAAGTCAGCAACAGCGCGTTCAATGAGACGCAGGGTCAAGTTCAAGTCATCTGACATCGACCAGATACGGACGTAGCCGGTGTTTTCGCCCACAATTTCATACTCTACTGGGGCAGACGATTCTGGAATGCCAGCATAAAGATAGTTCTGTAAGAACGCATCAACTTCAAATTCGCGCGTTAGGGTGACTTCACCAGCGGTTAGATCTGGATTGGTGTAGCCAATTGTCACTTCAGTGTCTAATTGGCCTTGTGGCAAGTACAAAATCTTTTCGAGCCGTTCAACGTGTGCCGCAGAATAAGGGCCATCAAGCGGAACGCTTTCATCAATGGCCTGTTCAATTGGGATGCCGTTCCATTCAAAGATCTGGGCTCCCAACTCAATGCCTGCATTGGCAGCAGGTGCATTCGAGATCAGGGTGCTCACAATGACATCGCCGCTGGTGAGTTCGGTGAGACCAAGCCCTAAACCGCCAATCACGTTTTCGCGGAAGTAGTCCCGATCATCTCCTTGTAAGCCAACGTGTCCATCTGGAATATCGTTGGCAAAGTCACGCAGGGTGAAGAAGTACAGGTCGTAACGGCCTTTTTCATCTGCTTCCTGCATGCGGGGTGCGTACTCTGCATACAGTGCATCCCAGTCAATGCCTTTCATTTCAGTAAATGGATACTCCACAGAGGCTTTGGCGAACATGGTGTCAAAGGCTTCCATGTATCCCATCTCGGTGTAGTCCTTGGCGGCAACATCACCTTCGTACAATGGCATGGTTGGTTCGCGTTCAGTGGTGATGCTAAATGGCGATTCATCTAAATTGACGACGCTATAGCCAGCACCAATAGGGCCAGTTGGGTCATCTTCTGTAAACAGCATGCCGTCTGGGCCAAAGTCAGTTGGGAAGCCTTGATTGGCATCTGGCGCCCACACCAGCATCAGACCACCGACAACTTCGTCTTCGTTTTCTTCATCAATCCGAAGTGAGGTCCAAGTGCTAGACCACCCGCCAACTTCGTTTTCGCCAAGGAACGGCCCATCAAGCAAGTTGGCTTGAACGGCAACTGCAAAGAGTTGCACGCCAGCGTCCTCACTGCCATTGTTGTCAACATCAACAAGTTGCGCGACAGGTTCCACTGGTAAGTTCAGCGTGTAGGCATAGATGGACTCTTCTTCTGTTGAGAAAAGAGGGCCTAGGACTTGGCTTTCTTCAGGCTGTTCATACTCAAAGTCACGGCTAACAAAACCGGCTAAGTCTTCAAGCATCACAAAAGTTTCCGTCAGGTACGACTCAAATAGCACGAATGTGATCTCTGCGGTCCCCGTCACTTTGACAGGTTGGTTTTCATCAATCGGTGCAGCCACTACCTCTTCAACCACCTCAGTAGTGGCCTCGGTTTCAACAATTCTGGTGACCTCAATAACTTTTGTCACTTCAACAACAGCAGGTTCTGCAGGTGGCTCTGCAGTCGGATCTGGGCTTGCAAAAGTACTACAGGCAAAGCTTGCCAGCGCCATGGCTGACAATGGAATGAGTATGCGTTTTGAAAGTAGATGGGACATGTATTTCCTTTGGGGCGTTTAAGTCAACAAACTGCTACTAGCGTATCATGATTTTTCAGAGGCAAACCGGTTTATAAGATACAAGTTGTTGCCTGCTAAAGAGATGTTAAAGAAGTGTTTAGGAGCGGCTTAGTTAGGAGGGAAATAGTGCGTACTGCGCTTGCACTGAGCAAAGTCGTAGTGTAGTGCGTGGCAACATAGCCGTCAGTGGTCATTCATTTGCAAATGAGCGCAGTACAAAACCTAGAAACGGAATACGCACTACTCTCCACTTTAAATACATAACGCATCAAATGAACTTGGGGAGGAAGACACTTGATGCGTTATGCGGAGGCTAATGCTGGAATCAGTATAGCGCCGCGCTGCTCAACTGCCCGTGAATACTATGTAAGGGCTAGATGAGAAGCTTGTCCAGGTTTTAAACAAAAAAGCGGAGCGCTTAGCACTCCGCTTCCTATTTTTTATAAGTCGCTTGGCTTACATGTCCAAGGCGTCGTAGCCTGGAGCACCGTCACCAAAGTAGGCTGCGTTTGCTTCAGCAGCATTGAAGCCAACTGCTGGATCGCCGGTCAAGTCAACAACTTCGCCTTCATCCAAAATGCGGGTTGCTTTCAAGACAACAGGATTGCTATGTTCGTCTTCACCTTCGTACAACTCGGTATAACCAGCTGTGCCTTCTGGCATTGCCAAATATTCGCCACCCATTGCTTCGTAGTCAGTTGGGATTTCATCTTCAGCAAAAATTGCTTCATATGGGCATTCTGGCACACATGCGCCACAGTCGATGCAGGTGTCTGGATCGATGTAGAAGAGCGGCCATTTGCTTTCTGGCTTGCCAGGGATAATACATTCAACTGGGCACACTTCGACACAAGAGCTGTCGCGCAAGCACAGAGCGGTAATTACATGGGTCATTTCAAACGTCTCCGAAAATTGTTTATTTCCAGTGTACTCGAATAAGTACGTCTTACAAATGAGCCTTACATAAGGCTAAAATCTGCAACCGATCAGACCTCCAATTATAAAGGTGACCGGTAAATATTTACTTGGGTTAACTTCGGTTTTGATTGTATCTCTGACAAATTTTCTTGTCAATGAAACAAGCTTCATAGGCAGGCATCAGGCCGTAAAATCTCAAACTTTCATTTTCATCCAAGGCGCGGAGTTGTGGAAGTTTGAGACCACGCTTCCCGGTGGCACCATCTGATCACACGCCGCGCGGGCCTCGTCACTTAAAGACATTTCAGCGACCGGGAGATAGTCATCAATCAGTTGCGCCAAGGTGCGCGGGCCAATCAGGGGTGCGGTGATACCAGGTTGATCTTTCACCCACAAAATAGCCAGCTGCAGTGGAGAAATTCCCAGATCTTGCGCCAGTTGCACAAATTGATCTCCCACAATTACCCCAGCCTTTGTAATCCGCTCGGCGTAGATGCCGCCACGCAGCGCCGCCCGCGAACCAACGGGATATTGCCCCGTCTTCTCAAAGCCAGCGTATCTACCAGCTAGGATGCCCATTGCTAAAGGCGACCAAGGCAAAATGCCGATATCTTGCGCTTGACACATCGGTACCAGCTCGTTTTCAATGCGACGGTCTAACAGATTGTAAGGCGGTTGCTCTGAGACAAAGCGCACATAGCCTTTTAGTTCACTCGTCATGAGGGCTTCCATAATGCGCCAAGCTGGGGCTGTTGAACTGCCAATGTAACGGATTTTGCCCGCGCGAACCAAATCGGTCAGCGCGCTCAAGGTCTCTTCAATGGGCACGTCAAAGTCAGGCCGATGGAGTTGATACAAATCGATATGGTCGGTTTGTAAGCGCGTTAGCGAGTCTTCACAGGCCTTGATCAAATGCAGCCGACTACCACCACGATGGTTCAGGTTATCGCTTTGGGGGAAATAGGCTTTGGTGGCGAGGACGACATCGTGTCGTCTGCCGTTTTGCTTTAGGGCGCGGCCAATAATTCGCTCAGCTTCGCCTTTCGCATAACTGTTGCTAGTATCAATCAGGTTGATGCCAGCATCAATCGCGGCGTCAATCATTTCAATCGACTCTGCTTCCGGAGTCGGGTTAGCAAAGTTGTCAGTGCCAAGTGCTAAGCTGGAGATTTTGATGCCGGAGCGGCCTAACGTTCGGTATTGCATAGGAAGTTACGTCTTATGTGAATTAGCGACATTTATTGCAAGGATTAGACTTGGGAAACGTACTGATAGCTGATAGCTGATCGGCTGATGTGTTACGTAGCAACGCATTACTGAGCACACGTGTTTGGGCAAGCCATTGAGTTGAAGTCATTAGCCATCAGCCGATTAGTCCATCAGTTGTCAGTGTCTTATCTAGCCGTAAACCCAGCGTCAACATTGACCAACGAGCCGGTCATGTAGCTGGCGTCATCCGAGGCAATAAATAAGGCGACTCTGGCAATTTCGGCCGGGTCAGCCAAACGTCCAACCGGCACAGTGCTAGCTAACCGCGCCATAAGTTCTGGCGTGACCGGCTCATTGCGCTCAGACTGGATCATGGGGGTATTCACCTCGCCAGGGCAGACGGCATTGATGCGAATATTGTCTTGTGCATGGTCTAGTGCCAAGGCGCGTGTGAGGTTATGGACAGCCCCTTTTGATGCGCAATATGCAGCAACCCCAGCGGCGCCTAAATCGCCCCAAATCGAACCAAAATTGACAATGGAGCCGTGCCCTTGTTGAAGCATCTGGCGAATAGCGGCGCGGCACATGAAAAAGAGTCCACTGACATTCACATTCATAATGCGATGCCATTCTTCATCTGTCGTGTCCGCACCTTTGGCACGCACAATAATGCCAGCCGCATTGATGACAATGTCTAGTCGTCCAAATTTTTCTACTGTTTCAGCAATGACTTGATTACAAAACGCGGAATCGCTGACATCCCCAATCATTGGTATTGCGCCTGTTTCAGCTGCGACTTGTTGCGCTAATTTCTCGTTTCTATCGACCAGAACAGCTTGACCGCCAGCCTCTGTAAAGAGCCGCACCGTGGCCGCTCCCATTCCAGAAGCGCCACCGGTGATAATGGCTACCTTGCCTGCAAAATCCATCTTTATCATCTCCTCAATCCAAATACGAGTTGGGTTGCCCTAAGGCGACCATAGGCGGTCTAAGAACTCGCCTCATTATGTTCCGCAAAGCGCTTGATGAGATGCGCCGTATGCTTAGTTGCAAGATCAAACAAGTCCAGCCGCATGTGTTCGTTGGGCGCGTGCACATTGCTGCCAGGATAGCTCGCCCCCATTGTCACAATAGGCACATTTAAATACTTCAAAAACGCGTGGTTTGGCCCAGAGCCACCATGCATTGGGTTAACCACGGGCTCGCGTTGATAGACATCGCGTGCAGTATCCACAGTCATTTTGACGAACGGATGCTCTGGGTCCGTTCGGCCCGGCGCTTCGCCGCCCATAAACGTCATTGCAATATCTTCAAAGCCATTGGCGTCTAAGTGGGCGCGCAGCTTCTCCAAGATCTCTTGCGGTGTCTGGTTTGGCACAAGACGAAAATCTATCTTTGCACTGGCAACTGCAGGGATGACTGTTTTGGACCCTGGCCCTTGATAGCCTGCCGTTAGGCCGCAGATTGTGCATGTCGGCTCAAATACTTGTTGGTGAATAAGTTCAGCACCACGCTTGTCGCCTTTTAAGAATTCTTTGATGCCATACATGGCTTTGAATTTGTCTGCTGGGTCTGGTAAATGCTGCATCAAATCCCAATCATAGTCAGAGGCTGTCATCACATTGTCATAAAAGCCGGGGATCAGAATTCGTTCGTCAGCATCTTTAAGCGTATTAATGGCCCACACTAAACGCCAAGCGGCATTTGGGAAAATTGAGCCGCCAATGCCTGAGTGCGCATCCGTACTAGCAGTGCTTAGTGAAAGCTCTACGTAGCAGATGCCGCGTAAGCCTAAATATAAGCTGGGATCATCTTGATGATTGACACCACCGAATTCCCAAATGCAAGCATCAGCGGCCAGACGGTCGGCATTATCGCGGATGAACGGCGGCAAATTGACGCTACCAATTTCTTCTTCGCCCTCAATAACAAATTTGATATTGCACGGGTACTGCCCATCAACTGCCTTGATAGCGTCTAGGGCTGCTAGGCGCGCCATTAGGTTGCCTTTGTCATCAATTGCGCCGCGGGCATAGAATGCACCGTCGCGAATTGTTGGCTCAAAGGCTGGTGAGTCCCACAGGTCAAGCGGCTCTGCGGGCTGAACATCGTAATGGTTATACAGGATGATGGTCTTGTCGCTGCCGACATCCACATTGGCAACAACAACCGGATGCCCCGGCGTCGGTTCGATACTGACCTCAAAACCGCGTTTCCGTAACATCTGGGCAACAAGCTCCGCACAAGCCTCAATTCCTTCTCCGGTGGCGGAAATGCTAGGTTGTGCGCATAGCGTTGTTAACTCTGTCAGCGCGGCTGGCATGTTGGTTTCAATATAAGCGTCGATAGGTTGGGTCATGAGGCAGCGTGACAGTAGTCAATAATCCGATCTGCACAGGCGAGCGCGTCGGCCTGCGCTGGCAGTTCGTGGTTTTGAGTAATACGTAAGGTAAGTTGCAAAGCGGCGTCTTGAATGTCAGCAGGAAGCGATTTATTGTGCGCAGCAAACTTCAGTGCTGCAAATGCAGCTGTTGGCGCATTCGGAATTGCTTCAGCAATGGCCCAGCCGGCAGCACGCCGGGCACATACTCTTGCTTTGCCTTCGTTACCTGAGGCGCGGCTAGCGTCAGCATGTTCGCGTTCGTGTTGAATTTTTGTGAGAGTAGCCGGTGTGAGCAACAGAAGGTTCCTAGTAGATGAGTAGATAAAGCGTTGCTCAATCATAAGCATTTCTTTATGTATGCACAACGCATTTGTCCGTATACTAAAAGCGTGGAATGAGGCTTGCACTATCAATTTGAGGAGATTGATGGGCATTATTGAACGAGATCCCAATCATCTCTTGTAATTTGTCTCAAACCCTACGGTTTGCCGACGCAATAGTTATAGAGTAACACTTTGACGGCTGCACAGAGCTATGCAGCCTTGACGTAGTGTCATATTCCATTAAATTTATATTTAGATGTATCCGACCACTGAAGATTTAAAACGGTTGATCATGATGGCCGAACAAGGCGACGTTGATAACGCTCGCAGCGGCCTACGCGAATTTACAACGCGCCGCCCAGGAGTGCTCTTGGCGTGGAAATGGTTAGCCGACATTGCTGAAAGTCCCCGCGAGCGTGCCGAGGCAATTCGCCGCGCTCGATTCCTTGCTCCTGGCGACCCATGGGTCATTGAAGCTCAGAAGCATCGCATGCCACCAAAGTTGAAAAACAAAGGTGCGCAGCAACAAAGCAACATTCAAGATGAATTGTTGCCTTTCCGCCGTTTGAATGCTTACGGCACTCCAATTTCATCTCAACCTGAAAGTGATAACTTGTATCGTCCGCAAAATCCGGGCTACACGCACGGCCGACCGGATGCTTATGAGCAACCTGCACGTTATTCGCCGTCTGCATCGCAACCAATGGCGCCGCAGCCTCGCGCGAGCTTCGACTCAGACCGCTCGTATCCTAGTTTCCGCACAGAATTGGAACGCCTGACTGGGCCTTACAGCGGTGAACAACGCTACAACTCACCAATATCAGCCAGTCAGCCAACGGCTCCACAATCGCGCTCAGCGATGGAGTCCCCACTTTATAACGGTGAGCTCGAACGGCTTTCTCGTGCGCATGGTGAACACCGTCACGTTTCAATGGACTCAGACTATCCATTGTCAGAGCGCCATCTCGATTATTCATCGGTTGAACCTTCAACGTTGCCATCTGCGCCAGTCAATTTAGATTTGTTGCCAACTCGCCCTGTCGAAGATACAGGTGTTACTAGCAGTCGCGGGATGACAGGCATGTTGAATGGGCATGGAACTGAACAGTCGCTACCTGTTCAAGACGTTCAGCCGCAACTTCAACCTCAACCAGAACCGCGTGCGTCGCTACCGCAAACGGATGTGTTGGTTGAGCCAGAACCTGTCGTCACCAACGCTTATACGCGAACTGCGCCTGACTTGAGCGCAGAAAATCGCACCACCATGCCTTGGCTCGGTGAATATCAGCCTGAAATTGAAATTGTTTCTGAACCAGAACAATTGATGGATGATGGTACCTCACCGTTAGACGCTATTGTTGAACAAACGCAAAAACTTGCCGCCTCTTCGGTGACAATTCCAAAATCAGTGTTCTGGTTGATTATTGCGTCAACTGTTGTGGGGGTTGGCCTCGTCGCGGCTGCGCTCCTGACCGCTGGCATTATCTAAGCCGACGTCTTACCTAAAAACTAAATGTGTAGAGAGCTCTGGAAACAGGGCTCTTTTTGTTTAACACGCCCTTTGTAGTGACATGGCTAGCCATGTCACTACAAAGGGAACTAGCCCCGTAAAACAAGGCGGGTTTCTTCTCATACACTTAGGTCTTGAAAAGAAACCCGCCTTGTAGCTAAGACTATGGCCTTCCTACAACCCAGTAAAACTCGGATACGACCGAAACTGAAACGGAATCCGTCCT